>JALFVM010000185.1 GCA_022787145.1 Lachnospiraceae bacterium
ATTTTTGATACGGTGATGGCATTTGCATATACCGGCGACCCCAATCATGAGGGAATTCCTTTCTGGCCGGCAAGCACACCGGAGGAGGAACATACGCTGATTATCGATAAAAATACGAGAATATTGAGTAATTACGATGAAGAACTGATTCCGTTGGTTGCAAAATATATGGGATCGATTTTCGCAAAGCAGATGGAAAAAGGAGACGGGCAGATACAGCATTAAGAGAAAAATGAAACGGCTATTCAGTAAAAAAGACTTAGTAAAATTATTTATTCCGCTGGTGATTGAGCTTCTTTTAAATCTTATGGTTGGGATGATTGATTCGGTCATGGTTGCCAGCGTGGGAGAATCTGCTATGTCTGGGGTATCTCTGGTTGATACCGTCATGCAGCTTTTGATTTTTGTTTTTTCTGCCTTTGGGACAGGTGGGGCTGTGGTATGCGGACAGTATCTCGGAGCAAAAGAAAAGGAAAATGCCTGCCGGACAACAAGCCAGTTGCTGTGGTTTTCATGGATCGTGTCCATGATCGTCACGGGAATCATGTATATGATACGTGGATTGATTCTGAATCATCTGTTTGGTTCGATTACGGTGCAGGTATCGTATAACGCAAACCGATATTTCCTGATTGTTCTTCTGTCTATACCGGCCATTTCCATATTTGAATCAGGAGCGGCAATTTTCAGGACGATGGGAAATTCCAGGATCACCATGTATCTGTCATTTCTCATGAATCTGGTCAATGTAACAGGGAATGCGATTTTCATCTATGGATGTGGACTTGGAAGTGCCGGTGCTGCTATTGCTACAGTAGCGGCACGATATGTTGCCGCAGTATTGATCCTTGTCCTGCTGTTGAATGAAAAGCTTGATTTGCACCTGCAGAAAACTCTCCGATATCGTCCGGATGGTGCGCTGATCAGAAAAATATTATATATCGGAGTGCCCAACGGGGTGGAAAATGGTCTGTTTCAGCTGGGAAAAGTGGTGCTGGTAAGCCTTGTATCCGGTTTCGGAACCTCTGCAATAGCAGCAAATTCCATTTGTCATACAATGACTTCCATACAGGTAATTCCGGGAGTTGCCATGCAGACAGTTGCCACAACGGTCATTGCCAGATGTGTGGGCGCAGAGGATGAACAGCAGACCAGATATTATAATCGACTGTTGATCGGTGTCACCTATGCAGTAATGGCTGTGTTTTGCCTTATTTTGTGGTTTGGGCTTGCGGTAATTCTTCCCTGGTATCATGTAATAGAGGAAACGGCTCTGCTTACGAGACAGATGCTGATGTTCCATACATTCGGAGCAATCCTGGTCTGGCCGGTGGCTTTTGTGCTTCCGGCTTCCATGCGGGCTGCGGGGGATGTGAAATTTGCGATGGTGATGTCCATCATTTCCATGTGGGTGTTCCGCATTCTGTCGGCATATCTTCTGGCAAATCATTTTGGTATGGGAGCACCGGGTGTATGGGCTGCCATGCCGGTTGACTGGGCATTTCGGGCGATTGTGTTTGGAGAGCGATGGTTAAGCGGAAAATGGAAAGGGAAGAGTGTAATTGATAAATGAAATAAAAATAACAGTTGAATTAGCAAAATCATTGATTGCATCACAATTTCCCCAGTATAAATCTCTGGATATTTATCCGGTAGAAAAAAGCGGACATGATAATCGTACGTTTCATCTGGGAAATGAGATGACAGTCCGGCTTCCCAGCGGGGAGGGGTATGCGGCACAGGTGGAAAAAGAAAGCAGATGGCTGCCGTATTTGAGCCGGTATCTGGATTTCCCGATTTCCAAACCGTTGTACATGGGAAAGCCTGATTGTGGATATCCTTATCCATGGTCGATCAATACATGGATTCAGGGAGAGACGTTGTTTGAATGTACGGCGCTGGATCGAAAGGAACTGGCGGCAGAACTGGCGGAAGCTTTGAAAAAGCTGCAGGCAGTTGACTGTACTGGAGGTCCTCACGGGGCACAGCATAATTACTATCGGGGTTGTGAATTAAGCACATATCATGACCAGACAATGAATGCTTTAGAACAGTTATCCGATCGCCTGCCAACGGAAAAGCTTTTGTCCATATGGATGAAGTGTATTTCAAAAGAATACGAAGGTCAGGATGTGTGGGTGCATGGGGATATAGCACCTGGAAATATTCTGGTGATGAATGGAAAGTTTTACGGGCTGATTGACTTTGGAGTTTTGGGAACCGGAGATCCAGCCTGTGATTATGCTATGGCATGGACATATTTTTCTTCTGAAGAACGTAAATATTTCCTAAAAGGATTGCCAGAAGATATGATAGATCGTGCACGGGGCTGGGCTTTATGGAAGGCGTTGATCACTTACGACGATGAAAATGATGATTTCAGAACAAATGCGCATCTTACGATTAGTGAAATTCTAAAATAAGAGCGGACAGGGGACAGACCTGTGTCTCATATTTTGGGACACAGGTCTGTCCCCTGTCCGCTTCCTGTCCGCTTTCATTTAATAAAATTACATATTACTGAAATCGTGCGGATGCGGTATACTAGAAAGAAACAAGTAAATAAATGCGTCGGTGTACCTTGACGCCAGACAGTAATCAGAGAAAGGACAATTATATGGGACATATTGCCAGCAAAGATGCCTATAAGAATCTGGAGGACCGGATTAACTGGTTTACCCAGGGCGCGCCGGTTTCGGACACGCTCTATAAGATTTTGCAGGTACTCTATACGGAAAAAGAAGCGAAATGGGTTGCTCTTCTGCCGGTACGACCATTTACGGCAAAGAAAGCGGCTAAGATTTGGAATACCAGTGAAGCCAAAGCGGAGAAATTTCTGACCCATCTGTGTGAGAAAGCTCTCCTGGTGGACTCTTACCATAACGGAGTGCGCAAATTTGTAATGCCGCCTCCGATGGCAGGTTTTATTGAATTTGCCCTGATGCGGACCAGAGGAGATATTGATCAGAAATATTTGAGCGAACTGTATTACCAGTATATGAATGTGGAAGAGGATTTTGTCAAAGACTTGTTTTTTGTCACAGAGACAAGACTGGGGCGGGTTTATGTACAGGAACCGGTACTGACTAATGATAACACTCTGCATATTATGGACTACGAGAGAGCCAGTCATATCATAGAGGAAGCAGAGTATATCGGACTCGGAACCTGTTATTGTCGCCATAAGATGCTTCATGCGGGACATCCTTGTGAGATCAATGCACCTCTGGATGTCTGCCTGACTTTTGGAAATGTGGCCCGTTCTCTGTCAGAGCATGGCGGTTATGCCCGTCTGATCGACAAAGCAGAAGCTATGGATGCGCTGGAACGTTCTTATGATCATAATCTGGTACAGATTGGAGAAAATGTCCGGGAAAATCCTGCGTTTATCTGCAACTGCTGTGGCTGCTGCTGTGAGGCATTGCAGGCAGCCAGAAGATTCAGCCCCATGCAGCCGGTAGCGACTACCAATTACATTCCCAAGGTGAAAGAAGAGACATGTGTGGGCTGTGGAAAATGTGAAAAAGTTTGTCCGATTTTTGCTATTTCCGTAAAAGAAGACGAAAATGACAATGCCTCCGGTACAAATAAAAAAGGAAAAAGAGCAGTGGTCAATACAGAAATCTGTCTGGGTTGTGGCGTATGTGCCAGAAACTGTCCGACAAAGGCTATTGAACTGCAGCGTCGCCCTGTTCAGGTCATTACGCCTGTGAACAGCACACACCGGTTTGTGCTGCAGGCCATTGAAAAAGGAACCTTGCAGAATCTCATTTTTGACAATCAGGCATTTGCCAACCATCGGGCTATGGCAGCTGTATTTTCCACGATTTTACAGCTTCCGCCCCTTAAGCAGGCATTGGCGAGCAAACAGTTCAAGTCCATCTATCTGGATAAACTGCTGTCAAGTCAGATAAATAAAAACAAAAATAAGAAATAAGGCTTCTTTAAAACAAAAAAACCATTAAAACCAGGTTATTAACAAGTTAGCAGTAACCTGACTGCGGAGGGATATATGACAACAATTTCAGATATAGCAAAAAAAGCAAAAGTGGCTAAAAGTACCGTATCTTTAGTAATAAATAATACAGGTTATGTCTCTGAACAGACAAAGGAAAAGGTGTTGGCGGCTATTGAGGAACTGAATTATGTGCCAAACAGTCTGGCAAGAAATCTGTCTTTGCAAAAAAGCGGAATGGTTGGCGTTATGGTTCCGGATATAGCAAATCCCTTTTTCGCGGAATTTATTAAATATGTTGAGAATGAGCTTTACATTCGGGGATATAAAACTCTGATCTGCAATACTTCCGGAAGTGTGGAACGTGAACAGGATTATATTAATATGTTGCAGAGGAAGTTTATGGATGGTTTAATCATAGGTCAGTATGAATTGCCATCTGGTTACTATACAGATTTGAATTGTCCCATGGTGAGTCTTGATCGACAGGTAGGGGATCAGGTGCCGATCATTCGTAGCAATCATGAAATGAGCAGTGAATTGATTGTGGATGAAATTGTGAGGAATGGATGTAGAAAAGTAGTTATGTTTCTTGGTACAATTGTTAAAAACAATACATCTGCCAAACGTCATAATCTGATCAAAGAAAATTTGGAAAAGAGGAAAATCGAAGTACTTACTATTGCAACAGATATGCCTTACCATCTTGAGCAAATGATAGGTGAGCTGTTCGAAAAAAATAAAATAGATGGTGTGATCGGAGCAGATCTGTATGTTATGGCGTGTCTGAAAGAAGCATATCGCAGGGGAAAGTCCATACCGGAGGATTTTTGTGCAATTGCATATGATGGTACGTTTTTAACAGAAGCAAATACATTGCCCATAACGACAATTGTCCAGCCAATTCAGGAACTTGCAAAACAGGCGGTGATAGTGCTTCAAAAAATAATTGCAGGTGAGAAACCGGAAAAACAGGAATTCATCATAGATGTGCAGTTACAACATCGTGCTACAACCAAATGATATCTGAGTTAATAATTGAAATAAAATGAATAAAACATATTGACAAAAATACAAAGTTGTTGTACTATATGCATATAAAACCGGTTCGATAAACCGGTTAAACTTCCGGTTTGTATCGAACCGGTTTTATATCGGAGGAAATATGATGAGACTGCTATCAGGGAAATATGACAGGATGGAATTTTTTGCAAAAAAAGCTTCGCTGAATGATGGAGAAATTCTGGTGAAAGAAGGTTCACATACCATAGTACATATCAGTGTTAGTTGTGAAGTATATCATTTTTTTGAAATAAATCTGGAAAAACGGAAGGAATATACGTTGAGTGTGAAACATGTGGACATACCTTATGGATATTTATGTGGCAATGAAGACCTGTTTGAACAAGGGGTTGGCTTTTTGAATTTTAATTTCGAAACAGATACCGCTGAACTGATTGACATAGAACAATATCATAATTCCCCCATAAAAGAACAATATCATTTTATCCCTGTAAAAAACTGGATGAATGATCCAAATGGTTTGTGCTATTACAAAGGATATTACCATATGTTTTATCAGGCTAATCCAACTGAGCAGAGAGCAGATTTTTGTTACTGGGGACATGCAGTCAGTTGTGATTTGACACATTGGAAATATTTTCCAATTGCCGTGTTTCCACAGGATGAGCTTTTGGAAAATCCTGAGAATCGCGGAGGTGCATTTTCGGGGTCTGCAGTGGTAAAAGATGAAGAATTGCACATATTTTTCACCAGACATCTGGGAAGAAAGAATAATTTAGAGGATTTTTGTGAATATCAGGTAAAAGCGGTAAGCACTGACGGTGTTCACTTTAAGAAAGAAAAAATTATTATAGCAAGCAGACCGGAAGAGAGAATGACCTGCGACTTTCGTGATCCGAAGATTACATATATTGACAATAAACCAGTATTAGTATTGGCGGGAGCAAAAAACGGACACGCCATTCTGATGGAATATTCCACGGAAGACCTAGAAAAATGGAAGTATGAAGGCATTATCCTGACGGAAGAAAAAGCTGTTTGCTACGAATGTCCGGATTTGTTTGAGCTGAATCAAAAGGTGATAGCCATAGCTGCGCTTATGGATTATGTGGATGAAGATGGCAGATTTCGACCTACCAGATATTATATAGGTAAAATGGAACAGGGAAAATTATTAATTGAGACAGAGGGTAATCTGGATTTTGGGTTGAATTTATATGCTGCTCAAAGTTTTTTTCATGAAGACCGCCGTATATTGATCGGATGGATTGCGGATTTTAATAATGAGCATATTTTTATGGATAATGGTTGCTATGGCAGCATGTCAGTCCCAAGAGAGCTTTTTGTTAAAAAGCATAAATTATATATGAAACCTGTACAGGAAATATACAAATTATTGGGAAAGGAGGTAAAAGTTGTTAAAGAAGATTCCTGTTATGCTGGAATAGAAGGAAATTCCTATTACGCATTGTTAAAACTTCAGGGTGATACGATAATAGATATTTTAATAGCGGAAAGTGACACAGATGAACTCCGGTTCCTTTGGAAAAAGGGGACAGCAGAGATCTATTCATCAAAAGACAGGGATAAAAATGTACATTATATTGCCCGGCTGGAGCAATTACAGAAAATAGAAATATTTTTTGATCGAAGAGTAGCAGAAATTTTCCTCAACGACGGCGAGGCGGTTGGCAGCAGAATATTCTATACGACGAAGTTAATGGGAAGATGTTCTGTTCAGGTTCAGGATGAAACATGTTTGGAAAAAATGAAAGTATTTGAAATGGAATCAATTTGGAACAGGAGGTATGATTCATGAAAAGAAAAGTAGTATCTTTTATTATTATGGCAGGTTTGATTGCAACTATGGCAGGTGGATGCGGAACAACCGGAAGCAGTGAGTCGGATGAAACTTCAAATGAAAAGAAAGAAGAAGCTGCAAATGAAGAAGAAACTACAAGTGAAGGAGAACAGATAATCAGTTTTTGGAAATCATCAGATGCAACAGATGGATGGTATGAGGAAAAGATTGAAGAATTCAATGAACAGAATGCGGGTAAATACAAAGTTGAGATGGAAGTTGTGGCAAGTTCAGGCACTTTTTCATATGATGATAAGGTGAGTGCTGCGGTAACGTCAAATACTTTGCCGGATATTATGATGGTAGACGGACCTTATGTATCTACATATGCGGAAAATGAACTGATTATTCCGATAGAGCAGTATATTGCGGCAGAGGATAAAGAAGATTTGATGCCTGGAGCACTGCAGCAGAATACATATGATGGGCAGTTATATGCATATTCAATTACAGAATCTTCAGTAGCACTGTATTACAATATTGATATGCTTGAAGCTGCGGGAATCAAAATGAGAACACCGGAAGCTCCGGAAGATGCACTTACCTGGGAGGAATTTGAAGAAATAGCGTGTGCACTTACAAAAGATGACGTTGTCGGCACAAATATCATTTTGGATAAAGGGGAAGGTATGATATATGCACTGCTTCCATTCTATGTTTCTGCCGGGACAAATCTGATCAGTGAGGACGGAACTCAGGCAACGGGATATTTTAATAATGAGGCAGCTTATGAAGCTACAGAATTTTTGAATAATCTGATTCAGAATGGATATGCCAATGTAGATCCGATAGACAATGAATTTGCGAATCAGAAAGCAGCGACTATGATCAGCGGTTCGTATCAGTTGGCTAACGCAGAATCATGGGATTTCAACTGGGGTGTGACTTATTATCCGATTAAAGAAACAGGTGCGGAAGCGGCGTCTCCAAATGGTGACTGGGTATTCACTATTACGTCTTCTTCTGACAAACCGGAAGCTGCTGCGGGATTCATTTCCTTTATTTGCAGCAAAGAAAACTGTGCGGAAAATGCAAAAGTAAATTCTAAGATCCCGGCACGTTCTTCTGTCATGGAGGAATCTGAAGAATGGGAAAAGTATCCTAACTCTATTTTTAGAGAAGAACTTCTCAAGACGAGTCATGCAAGACCGAGTACTCCGGTATACGCAACATTAACTTCTGAATTCTCAAATGGATTATTTGATATTTTCAGTGGAGCGGACATTCAGGAAACACTGGACAATGCGGCTGCAGCAATTGATAAAGAATACGAAACGGTATACGGAAAATAGCATTTTCAATCCTGCCGCTGTTGCATTGCGGCAGGATTTTACAGAAAAACAGGTGGATAAGAATGAAGCAGGTTCAGAATAAAAATAAAGTTAAACAAAGGGAAACTATAACGGCGTATTTGTTTTCATTGCCGGCGATAATTTTGCTCATTACTTTTATTGCAGTTCCGGTTGTAATAGCGCTTCGTTATTCGACGATGGAATATAATACACTTCGGCCGAATGAAAAAATTTTTATTGGAATCAAAAATTACATAGATCTTTTCCAGGATCAGGATTTTTGGATTGCTTTTAAAAATACCGTATATTTTGCAGTGATTGTAGTACCGTTGCAATGTGGTCTGGCACTGGCACTTGCGTTGCTAGTTTCGAAGCGTACGAGAGGTGTTTCCATATTTCGAATTGCATTTTTCAGTCCAACTGTCACGTCTATGGTGGTAATAGCGATTTTGTGGCAGATTATGTTAAATTCAAGTCCATCACAGGGATGGTTTAATGCGATAATTACCAGTATCGGATTTGATTCAATTCCTTTTCTGACCAGTAAAGATACAGCAATGAATTCGATTATTGTAATGTCGGCTTGGCAGGGAGCAGGTTATCAAATGATGATTTTTCTGGCGGGCATTCAGGGAATTTCTACAGATTTGTACGAGGCAGCGTCCATCGATGGGGCAAATGTATTTCAAAAATTCCGTTATATTACGATACCTGGACTGAAAAATGTTACGAAATATATTATTTTGATTACATCTATTCAGGCTATGCGATTATTTACACAGCCATATATCATGACTCAGGGCGGACCACAGGATTCCACCAAACCACTGGTATACTATATTTATAATGTAGCTTTTAGAAGCAGACAATTTGGATATGCATGTGCTGCGGCTGTGGTCTATTTTGTAATTATTGTTGCCTTGTCACTGTTGCTGAAAAAAGTATTGAAATCGGATGAATAGAGGTGAGCGGCGATGAAAATTTCAAATAAAGCAAAGCACAAAATAGGATTAGTATTGTATTATATTTTCGGGATAATTATTTCACTGATTTTTATAGCACCGCTCATTTGGATGGTGGTGTCATCCCTGAAAGAAGAGCCGGATATTTTCAAAAATTTGAATTCTCTGGCGACATTTTTTCCTGAAACTGTCACGCTTAATAATTATGCATCTGTTTTTGAGCGAACACCGATGCTGCGTTTTGTATTTAACAGTTTGTTTTATTGTTTTGCTATTGTGATTTTAGATCTGATAGTAAATTCGATGTTTGGATATGCACTGGCAAAATTTAAATTCAAAGGAAGAGAATTCCTTACGAATTGCGTTGTTGCACTTATGGTATTTCCATTTGAGGCGATTATTCTTGCTCTGTATGTAGAAGTAAATGCATTTGGCTGGTTAAATACATGGTTTGCCCTGATTGTTCCCTTTGTGGGAAAATGTTTTACTATTTATTTGTTCAGACAGTTTTTTGTGGATTTCCCTGATGAGTTGATAGAAGCAGCAGAAATTGATGGGTGCAGACCAATGTCTGTTTTTGTTAGAATTGTAGTACCAAATTCCGGACCTGTATTTGCAACAGCATTTATTTTGGATTTTTCCGCACACTGGAATGATTATTTATGGCCGTTGCTTGTATCAACCAGTGAAAATATGCGTACAATTCAGTTGGGTATTGCAACCTTTTTTAATACGGAACCTATTGAATATGGGCCGATTATGGCATCGCTTGTAATCTGTACCATTCCTATGGTTATTCTGTTTCTTTTTCTGCAGAAATATTATGTACAGGGGATCACAGCATCGGGTATTAAAGGATGACAGAAGTAAATACTGGTTAGCAAAAGAAATGGTTGAATGTAAATGTAAATTCCTCTTGTAAACTTAAATTCCACACCGAAGACTAAATTCCGTTTTATTAGGGTTTGACATATGTTGTCAAACCCTTTATTCTTGAATTTAGTTATTCTGGAACATATGTATTCTAAAAA
>JALFVM010000055.1 GCA_022787145.1 Lachnospiraceae bacterium
ACAATATCGAAAAGAAGATATTCTGACTTTAAAACCTACTTCCCCGGATTACCAGAATCAGGAAGAACCCCGGCAAAAGTAATTCTCCACCTGACACAGGGTTGTTTCATGAAGAAAAATTAGAATTGAATAAATCTTTAAAATTGAGGGTTACCAGGAATTATACATTTCCCTGATAGCCCTTTTCTTTTGCCTTTATGTATGATATAATATACTTAATAGCAGGAGTATAATATATTTATATAAAGGAGGCGTAGTAATGGCAGGAAAAGTATATCCAGAATGGGTCCAGGCACAGAAAAGAAAAGGTACAACGATCAAAAAGGTTGGAGACAATTATTATCTGTACAAACATTCATCAAAGAGGGTTCCCGGTAAAAAGTATCCTGTTCCTGTGGACACATATATCGGTGTTATCACTCCCGAGGGTGTTGTGGAGTCTAAAAAGAAAAAGATTTCCATGACTTCTGCAGAGGTGTGGGAATACGGATTTTCAAAAGTATTATGGCTTCTGTGCCCAGAGGACTGGAAAAAGCCGCTTGGTGATGACTGGGAAGATGTTCTCGCAATTATCACACTCAAATGGTCCCCTGAATCATATATTTCGCGGGAGCGCAAAATCAAACGAGAGGAGGATTTTCATTATCAGTTTGCGGCGCAGATGGGTTCTCTTTCACGTAGGATTTATAAATCACAGGGTGTTGATATTGATGAACTGCGAAAACTGGCGACAATCTACATGGTATGTATGGAAAAGGAAGTCATTATTTCAAAAATAAAAGATGAACAGAAAGCGATGCTTGACAGGCTTGGGGTGGATTTGGAAATGTGCTGACGATGTATTCGTAAGCCAGCCGCTCATAGAGTATCTCAGACAGATACCGGACTATCGCTGCGCCAGAAAGCATAAGCATGACCTGACGGAAACACTTTTATGCCTGATCATAGGGGTTGCTGTTGGGCGTACGAGCATTCGCCGGAGCCTGAACTGGTGTAAAAGTAATATCAGTTGGCTCAGGAAATTTATGAAATTAAAAAACGGGATCGCTTCTCCTTCAACGGTAAGCAGGATGCTTTCCAGGATAGATGAAGAACTGGCTCTCTATGGTTTTATGGAGTGGATTGGTGAGATTGTGGATACCAGGGGAAAGCATTTGGCGATAGACGGGAAAGCACTTCGCGGTGCAACAGAAAAAACAAAGACATTCAAAAGCCCAATGGTCATGAATGTGATTGAAACAGAGACTGATCTTGTTCTTGCACAGTTTCCAATGAAAGATAAAACCTGTGAGATCACCGAGATTCCGAAAGCACTGGAGATGTTCCGGTTGGAAGGAAGCACAGTAACGATCGATGCAATCGGGACGCAGACTACTATTATGAAGCAGATTTTGAAACAGGGCGGACATTTTGTTCTGTGTGTAAAAAAGAATCAGCCAGAGGCAGAAAAAGAGATCAATGAGTTCATGAAGCAAATGGGAAAGGACTACTGTAAACGTCAGAAAGACAGCAGCGCAGCGGTAAAATATCCTGAAATGATGGATAAGTATACGGAACACAGCACATTTGAACACGGACATGGGAGAACGGATTACAGAACATCCAGAGCATGCACGGATCCATCCATACTGACCAAGACGCAGGACGAATGGCCATTCATCAAAACAATCGGGCAGACATGCCAGGTAAGAATTGAAACTGTGAGAGACAGTAAAGGGAATGACATAACGCCATCAAAAGTGGAATTTCTGAAGGCGGGGAGCAGAAGAAATCCGATACCGGTTAATACAGATGGAGCAGGAAAAGATATACAGTGCATGGGAATGATATCCGATATGGAATTGGACGCTCAAACGATGGGGAAGATAAAAAGAAAGCACTGGGCGGTAGAAAATGAATTACATCATGTTCTGGACGACAGCTTCCGAGAGGACCGCTCCCCAGCAAGAACCTCCCGGAATATGCTCGCCCTGATCAGAAAATACGCATATAACCTGCTGCGGCTGGCAATGTTGGAGTCATCTGAAAGGTTGCTCATGACCGAAATGATGGACCGTTTTGCCGATGATTCACAGCTTCGGGAAAAATATGTTTTTAAATGCATACCACATTTAAATTGATTTCTGATCTGTATCCATTATAAAGTCAAAAAAATGTTTTGTATATATGATAGGGATAATTTGCGCTTTTTTTCAGAGTAAGCAAGTATACCAATGCACTTCAGTGGTATATGCAGCATGATTGAGACTGCCGAAAGCAATAATCGTTGGCACATAGTCTTCATGAAACAACCCTGAACGCATAGCAAAGCAAACTTGACAGCTATTTCCCATTTGCCTATAATAGAATTATAGAGGCACCAGATATCGGGTTAAAACCGATATGGCTACTCTTTATATTACGTTTATGTTAGTTGCGTTTCCGCAACCGCCCATTCCGCTTTGCCGAGCTGGATGGGCTTTTTACTTTTGAGCCTTTTCGCTGAATCTTTCAAACAACCATCAGGTAAAAAACTCCCGGATCTTCTCCATCTCTCCCACAACCGTGCCCTGCACCATCTCGCCTTTTCCTCCGCCTTTTCCGGGGAATGCTTCATGGAACGTTTTCAAAAGTGCTTTCAGATCCTCTGTTTTACTGCCCAGTGTATACTGATACCCCTGCTCGTCATTGCCAAGAAATAATGCGCAGATCCCGCTGC
>JALFVM010000105.1 GCA_022787145.1 Lachnospiraceae bacterium
GATGGTAGCGGAAGGTTTTGCAAAAGAGTTCGGAGATAAAGAGTTTGAGTTCTTTACTTCTCCGGGAAGAACTGAGATCGGAGGCAATCATACCGACCATAACCACGGAAAGGTTCTGGCTGGCAGTGTTCATCTGGACTGCGTGGCAGCTGCAGCACCAAACGGAACGAATACCGTGACACTGATCAGTGAGACTTATAACCAGCATCTGGTGATTGATCTGGATAATCTGGCTCCTACTGAGAAAACAACAGGTACAGAACCGCTGTTAAAAGGTATCTTTGCAGGACTTCTGGAAAAAGGTTATAAGGTAGAAGGTTTTGATGCTTATACAACCTCCAATGTAATCGGAGGAGCGGGAGTAAGTTCTTCTGCAGCATTTGAGATGCTGGTATGTGTTATTGTTGATTATCTGTTTAATGATGGAAAAATTGGCGTTGTTGCTTATGCGAAAGCAGGACAGTACGCAGAAAATAAGTACTGGCTGAAAGGTTCCGGACTTCTGGATCAGCTTGCCTGTGCAGTCGGTGGTATGATTACGATTGATTTTGCAGATATTGAAAATCCAAAGATCCGTGAGATTAAATGTAATTTTGATGAGATGGGACATGATCTGGTTATTATCAATACCGGAAAAGGACATGCAGATCTGAGTGCTGAATATTCAGCTGTTCCGAATGAAATGAAGAAAGTGGCCCAGTACTTTGGAAAAGAAGTTCTGGAGCAGATAGATGAAGAAGCGGTGATTGAAAATGTACAGGCTATCCGTAAGTTTGCCGGTGACAGAGCGGTGCTTCGCGCATTCCATTTCTTTGAGGAAAATAAACGTGTAGATGCAGAGGTAGAAGCACTGGAAGCAAAAGATTTTGATACTTTCCTGAGAAAAGTAACAGAGTCCGGAGATTCTTCCTGGAAATGGCTGCAGAATTGTTATTGTAATGAAACTCCGGATGAGCAGTCTATCACAGTTGCACTGGCACTTACCAAGTTGTATCTGGATAAGATCGGTCATGGGGTATGTCGTGTACATGGCGGTGGTTTCGCTGGTGTTATTGCTGCATTCCTGCCAAAAGAGTATACCGATGGATTTACAAAATATATTAACAAAGCACTTGGTGAAGGTTCTGCTTATGTAATGCATATCCGTCCACAGGGTGCGATCAGAGTAGAACTGTAATGTTGCTGGGAATCGATATAGGGACCTCCAGTATCAAGGCTATGGTGATGGAGGAAGACGGAAACGTTATAGGAATAAAAGCAAAAGGATATGAGGTGCATATCCCCCGGGAAGGATGGGCAGAGCAGAACCCACAAGAATGGTGGGAGGCGCTCTGCGAAATCCTACAGGGATTGAAAGCAGAGTATCCGAAAGCGATGAGTCAGATTTCCGGGATTGGATTTTCCGGTCAGATGCATGGACTGGTGGCTGTAGACAGAGAAGGAATTCCTGTACGTCCGGCAATCATATGGATGGATCAGAGAGCGACAGAAGAACTGGAAGAAATCGGAGAAAAGATTTCCCGGGATGAACAGGCAAAAGTCTTCCACAACAGAGTCTTTAATGGTTTTGCGCTTCCCTCACTTCTCTGGATCAAGAATCATGAACCAGAGAATTTCGCCAGAATCTACAAAGTATTTCAACCCAAAGATTATATTCGGTTTCGATTAACAGGAGAAATGGGGACAGAAGTATCGGATGCTTCTGCTTCCCTTTTTCTTGATGTAGGAAAAAGAAAATGGGCAGAAAACTGTCTTGCAAAACTGGATATTCCGACGGGTATACTGCCGCAGCTGAAAGAATCGACGAATATAGCGGGTTATGTAAACCATACAGCAACGGTGGAAACCGGTCTGCGAGAAGGAATTCCTGCAGTTTATGGAGCAGGGGATCAACAGGCACAGAGTATCGGAAATGGCGCCGTTCGGGAAGGATTGGTGATATCCAATATTGGTACGGGTGCTCAGATTTCCGCCTATGCCGCGAAAAATCTTTATGATCCGAAGCTTAGAACTCATACATTTTGCCATGGAATACCGGGTGGTTATACGATTTACGGTGCCATGCTTTCAGGAGGTCTTTCGTTAAAATGGCTGAAGGAGCAGATTCTCCATGAAAAGAGTTTTGAGAAACTGAGTGGTCTGGCGGAAGCTGTGGAACCGGGAAGCGGCGGAATGATTTTTCTGCCTTATCTGGCGGGTGAACGTACGCCACTTATGAATCCTGATGCAAGAGGTGTGTTTTTCGGCATGTCTCTGGAACATACGGGTGCGCATATGGCGAGGGCAGTCATGGAAGGAGTGACGTATGCGTTGAGGGATTCTCTGGAAATATTGGAAGAAATGAGGATTTCAGGTGAGAGAATTCTTGCTTCCGGCGGAGCATGTGCGAGTCCTGTGTGGCTGCAGATTCAGGCAGATATACTTGGAAAAGAAGTACAGGTGTGCAGGACAAAAGAACAGGCATGTCTGGGAGCATGTATTCTTGCCGGTGCAGGACTCGGTATTTATGACAGTATTGAACAGGCATGTAAAGAACTGGTGCGATTTGATGAAAAAATATATGAACCGCGCCGGGAGTATGAGCAGATGTATCTGGAAAATTATGAGAAGTTTCATGGGATTTATGAAGGTACGAAGAAATATCTGAGATAAAAAGGGAAACTATATGGAATATGCAATAACAAAAGAAGACCGTCAGATTCTGCGTGAACTTGCAAAAAAGCAGCTTGAATTTCATCATAAAGAAAAGAATCAGCAGAGAATCCAGGAATGGTACAGGCATAATACACTGCAGGGAACACGTCCAATGATTCATCTGGAGGCAGGTACATTTCAGCATGAATATATGCCGGGACGTCTGCAGTGCCAGGGAGAATTTGCCCGGGAAGTGGAACAGACTCTGTATGAGAATTTTCAGAATCAGGAATTGTTTGATGATGACCGGATGACGCCGGACTGTTACCGGGTAATGTATGATACCTATTTTCGACTCTTTGATATTAAAATTGAAGTGGAACATACACAAGAAGAAAGCGTGGGACATCATTTTGTATCCGTGGTAGAAGATTTGGAAGAAGATTACGATAAACTGAAAAAGAGTGTTTTCGGTGTAAATCTGGAAAGTACGGAGGTAAAAAGACAACAAATCGAAGAGGCGATCGGAGATATTCTGCCGGTAAGGATGTCCATGGATTGTCTGTACAGTGTTCCGACGCAGATGCTGGTACATTTTATGAGCATGGAAAATATGATGTTCAATATGTACGATTATCCGGAACTTTTTAAAGAAATGATGGATCGGATTGCGGAGGATACCTTGTCCTACTACAGATTTCTGGAAGAGAAGAAACTGATTCTCCCTACTGTTTCTTATGAATGGGTAGGCCAGGGAACCTGGGCTTTTACAGATGAACTTCCGGGATATGACGAAATCGGAAAAAGAGATTTTACAACAAAGGATGTATGGGGATTTATGGATTCGCAGGAGACTGTGGGAATTTCCCCACAGATGTATGAAGAGTTCATTTTTCCGTGTTACAAAAAAATATCGGAACAATATGGAATTTTGTCTTATGGATGTTGCGAACCTGTACATCCCATTTGGGACAGCTGTATCAGCAAATTGAAAAATCTTCGTAAAGTGTCTATTTCACCATGGTGTGACGAGCAGTTCATGGGAGAACGGCTTCGTGGAAGTAATGTAATCTATCAGAGAAAACCAAGTCCCAACTTTTTGGGAGTGGGAGAAAAACTGGATGAGGATGCACTAAGAAAACATATCGATACGACTTTGGAAGCGGCAAGAGGCTGTAAATTGGAAATTACGCAAAGAGATGTGTACACGATCAATCATGATCTTTCTAAAGCCCGCAGATATGTGGAAATTCTTCGGGAAGAAATTGATAAAAAATGGAAATAGTAAAAAAACAGTGTGAAGGTGCAGAAAATAGTCACTTTCATGCTGTTTTTAGCATTTCGAGAGTGTATACATTCTATTTTTTAGAAATTTTATAATGTATATGGCGTTTAGCCAAAAGTCACAGCCAGGAGCTGCTTTAGCAGAGAATAACCTTTGCAAAAGGCGGGCTGTGACCTGCATGGCTGAGTAGATATTGCTGGCCACGGAGTGAACAGTAACGAGTAGATACCTATATGAATAAAAATTTGAAAATATGTATTGTTTTATCTATGTTGAAATGATATAATAAATGCAAACACAAAAGATGCAAATACAATGAAAATAGGGGGGGTGACGTGAGAGAGTTTTCCGGTTTAAAGTACAGCAGGAGGAAAAAAACCATATGTTTGAACAAAATGATTTCAATCAGCTGGCTGAAATGGTATCCAGAGCAGTCGTATTTCAATTGGATACCAGCATGTTACAATTAGAAAATAAGATATGTGACAGGATTTCAGGAGTGGAAACACGGCTGGAAAAAAGAATTACAGAAGTTGAAGTCAAATTTGATGAGAGAATGACAAATTTGGAAATAAAATACGATAATTTGGATAAAAAAGTAACAGAACTTAACGAGAAAGTAGAGAGACTGGACGGGAAAGTGACGGAGCTGGACGAGAAAGTAGAGAAACTGGACGAGAAAGTGACGGAGCTGGACGGGAAAGTGACGGAGCTGGACTGGAAAGTGACGGAGTTGGACGAGAAAGTAGAGAAACTGGACGAGAAAGTGACGGAGCTGGACGGGAAAGTAGAGAAACTGGATGAGAAAGTGACAGAATTGGACGGTAAGGTAGGAAAACTGGAAAAAGATTACGAACAACTTGATATGAAAGTGTCCATGATTCAAGTCACAGTAGATAACCAGATAAATAAAAATATAAGTATTATTGCGGAAGGTCATCTCTCGTTGAATGAAAAGTTGGATAAATCTCTCCAGGTTATGCAGAAACAGGAAATCATGGGTCTGCAGATCACAAGCCTGGAGAGTAAAATACAAATGATAAAAATGCAGTTGGGATATACTTGCCAAGAATAAAAAGGATAAAAGGGCTGTCGAATGGCAGCCCACTTTGTTGTTAAAAGATAAAACAGTCTGGAAATCATTACCTGTTTGAAAGCGTGCATATAGTATGGTATGATAACAGTGTCAAAATAAACATGTAATCATAGAATTCAGGGAGAAAGAATATGAGATTCATAACATGGAAAACAGGTGCAGTTGTTATGCTTTCTGCGTTTCTGATGACAGGTTGTACTAATGATAAAGAATCACAGAAGCAAAATGATGCACAGAAAGATATACAAAAAGAAGAGGTACAGCAGTCAGCGGATTTGGGAACTACTGTGAATACGGAAGAAGAAGTCATCAGTGCCGTTCTTTTATTAGGTAATACAGGTGAAGAATTGTTTGTGGATATTGAAAATGACAATCCGTTCTTTGGAACAATACCGGAGGAAATTCTGGACGAAAACGGTGATTTGATCACAGCTGATGAGATGAACAGCGGAGATGTATATCTGGTATATGGTAATCAGATTATGACTCAATCCTATCCTGCACAGTATCCGGGAATTGAAAAATTGGTCAGACAGGAGAGTGCCAATCAGGAATATATTGAAAAATATCAGCAGCTTTTGGAACAATTTTGTCCGGAACCGGACATGACACAGCCGCCGGAACTTTCTGTTGATTACCGGCAGCCGGATGCACTGGTGACGGCAGCTGTGAACAGAGGAGGATATCAGTGGACAGTACAGAGAGAGGATGGTGAGGCAGAATCAGTGATAGCCGATTCTGCACATGTTCTGGACTGGGGAGAACTTTTGACGGAAATCCAGCTGATGGAAGAGACAGAGATGGAATTAGTGTTCACATATAATCCTCAGAGTGTGGAAGTGAAACGTTGGCCTCAGAAGGAACGGCGTGAATTACGCTCTCTGGATGTTTTCTCGGAAGGGGAATTGGTGGAAATCCAAGAAAATGAAGAGGGATTTGCTTTCTATGCAGAACCCGGGTATGTCTATCAGATTACCGGAACATGGGAAGAGGGAACAGCAGAATACGGGTTCTGTACCATCAGCAAATAAGATGAAAAAGTGGAATTAAAAATAAGAATTTTTTGTGGTAAAGTGGTTGACAAATAAAGTAAATGAGCATAGAATAATACCAACAAAAGCAAAACCGACGAGAAAGAAGAGTAAGCTTTAAAAGAAATCGCAGAGAGTGGCAGATGGTGGAATTGCCATATGGATTTTATTGCTGAATGGCCTTTCGAGGGCAGCCTGAAATGAAAAGAGTAGGCACTGCCGGGAACCAAACCCGTTATCAATGAGGAACGTATGTTAGTACGTGTAGAGTGGACGATTCGTCAAATTGAGTGGTACCGCGATAATAAGATTTTATTACCGTCTCAAGCAAGTAAAGGCTTGAGGCGGTTCGTTTTGTTTTTGGGAAAAAATAAAACAGTAAAAGGAGAAAAAAGTTATGAAGAAAAAA
>JALFVM010000108.1 GCA_022787145.1 Lachnospiraceae bacterium
CTTTTTCTTCAGTTTCTCCTCAAGGCTCTTCTTCTTTTTAATCCGATGCTGAATATGATGGATCGGTTTGCTGGAAGATTCGCCATATAAATTATGATTCAGTACATCCAGTCTCGTCAGCAGGATTTGTTTGGCATCTTCGTAAGACTGGATAAACTCATGATACTGTTCATTTGTCATTTTTGCTTTAACCCTCTCTTCGGCTTTTGTCTGCCTTTACATTCCCTGCCAATGATACTGGAAAAATATGTACAAACGATGGATTATTTCTTATGAAAAGATAAAATTTTACTGTCGTTTCGGATACAGTTCATTTTCAAAAATCCGTCGTACACCTTTTCACGACATTACAGGGCACGCATACATACGGCTCAATTTCTTCCCCTTTTCCCAAAAGCCGAATCATATGATCAATCGTCGTCTTGCACAAAACCGCCAGCTTGCTGTCAATCGACGTCAACTCCGGCTCACAGCCGACCGCAAGAATCGAATCGTTATATCCTATGATAGACAATTCTTCCGGAACGGAAATCCCCTTCACCTTAGCATACTTTAATGCACCCACTGCGATTCCGTCATCGGTCGCAACAACGCTGTCAAATTCCAGATTCTTATACGTAAGAAGAAGATCTCTTGTGTATTCAATGTTATTCTTCGTCTTGAATTTCAGATCTCCTCTGACCGGATAACCGGCCTCCGATAACGCCGCATCATATCCTGCCATTTTCTGTCTCGCACTGAAAGAATCCGAATCATACATAAACAGGATTTTCTTTTTTCCGCGTTTGATAAGCTTCGTTGTCACTTCGTAGGTCGCATGGTAATCGTCCGCACATGCACAGTAAACGTTCTTTCCATCTACACGGCCATTGATCATAAACACCGGCGTTGTCTCGGCTGCCTCCCGGATGTAATCCGTGTCGAACTCATTTCTGCTGCTTCCTGCGTAGCTCGAACCCACCAGCACCAGAGTATCAATTCTTTTGGAAAGCATCAATTTTACATAAGATTCGCGTTCTTCCTGCTTATATCCGCTGCATCCCAGAATGCAGTCATAGCCATTCTCATGAAGGCTTTCCTCCAGATACGCAACCGCTCTTGCCATATAATGATCTGAGATATTCGGACATATGATTCCTACGGTCTTCATGGAGTCCAATCCCAAACCTCTCGCAAACACATTCGGCGTATATTCATTTTCTCTCATAACACGGAGTACTTTTTCTTTCGTTTTCGGGCTGACTTTCGGGCTGCCATTTACGACTCTTGATACTGTCGCAATAGAAACTCCCGAAAGTCTGGCAATATCATATATATTAATGGCTTTATCCTCTCTTTCCGGTTACAAAAAAACCGGATGGTCCATCCGGTTTTTCTGTAATCCCACCTGTATAAAATACTATAACACCAATATTTTTACAGGTCAAATCCAAAATATTTCACAGCATTGTTGTAAGAAATGCCGCATACGATTTTCTCTAATACCTTGTAATCTGCAGGGTATTCTCCGTTTTCTACCCATCCGCCGATCAGTTCACAGAGGATTCTTCTGAAGTACTCATGTCTTGTGTAAGACAGAAAACTTCTGGAGTCTGTCAGCATACCTACAAAGTTTCCGAGCAGTCCAAGGTTCGCAAGGGATGTCATCTGTGCAATCATTCCCTGTTTGTGATCGTTGAACCACCATGCACTTCCCTGCTGGATTTTGCCTGCTGCCTCCGTTCCCTGGAAACATCCAAGGATTGTTCCGATTGCTTCATTATCGTTTGGATTCAAAGAATAAAGAATCGTCTTTGGAAGTTCATCCGTTGCAATGAGTGAATTCAAAAAGTCTGCTGTCTGCGCGCTTGGTGCGTAGTTATTGATACAATCATATCCGGTATCCGGTCCAAGCTGATCATACATCAGTTTGTTGTTGTCTCTCTTGCATCCGTAATGAATCTGCATCACCCAGTTTTTCTCGTGATAAGCTTTTCCGACGAACTGCATGAAGGCAGTTTTGAAGATCATCTCTTCCTCTCTCGTCACATCCGCTCCGCCCAGTCTCTTTTTGAAAATCTCATCGACTTTTTCCTCAGATGCAGGTGCATACATCACATACTCCAGCGCGTGATCCGATACGGAGCATCCCATGGAAGCAAAGAACTCCATTCTCTTTAAGAGTGCTTCCTTCAAGTCTGCAAAAGTCTTCACATCTACGCCACTTACTTCGGATAAGGTTTTAATATAGTCCACATACTCCGGTTTTTCCAGATTCATTGCCTTGTCCGGTCTCCATGCTGGAAGTACCTGAATCTCAAATGTCTCATCCTCTGCAATGACTTTATGCCATTTCAGATCATCCACCGGATCATCGGTAGTGCAGATCAGCTTTACATTCGATTTGCGGATGATGTTTCTGACAGTCATATCATCCTGCTGCAGTTTTTCGTTGCACAGATTCCATACTTCTTCTGCTGTCTCACCGCAGAGATGTCCAGTGTATCCGAAATATCTCTGAAGTTCCAAATGGCTCCAGTGATACAGCGGATTTCCGATTGCCAGCTCCAGTGTCTCTGCCCATTTCTGGAATTTCTCACGGTCACTTGCTCCGCCGGTGATATAATACTCATCCACTCCGTTGGATCTCATCTGACGCCATTTATAATGGTCACCGCCAAGCCATACCTGCGTAATGTTTTCAAATTTTCTGTCCTCTGCAATCTCCTGTGGATTGATGTGGCAGTGGTAATCTACGATTGGCATTTTGTCTGCATATTCATGAAATAATTTCTGTGCTGTCTCTGTTGATAACAGAAAATCCTTGTCCATAAAAGCTTTCATCTTATTTTTTCTCCTCTTTCTTCACTCTTCATTAAATATATCCCATCAGTTTCGGAAGCCATAAGCTCAGTGACGGAATGTAGGTTACAAGCATCAATACGGCAAAAATCGCAGCAAAATAAATCAACAACTGCTTAAATACAGTCTCAATCTTCACTTTTCCGACTTTTACGCCGACAAACAGTGTCGTTCCGACCGGCGGTGTGATCGTACCGATACACAGGTTGAAGATCATCATGATTCCAAAGTGAATCGTATTCATTCCAAGTGCGGTACATACCGGAAGGAAGATTGGTGTGAAGATCAGGCAGGCCGGTGTCATATCCATGAACGTACCGACAACCAGAAGAATCACATTGATCAGAAGCAGAATCACAATCTTGTTGCTGCTGACTGCGAGCAGTGCATTGGATACCAGTGTCGGGATGTTGGTAAACGCCATAACCCATGACATAATGCTCGATACACCGATCAGGAAAATGATAATACCTGTCATCTCAGCACTTTCTCTTAAGATCTTTGGAATCTCTTTGATTGTGATGGATTTATATACAAACAGCGACAGGCACAGGCTGTATACAACGGCTACTACAGAGCCCTCGGTTGCGGTAAACACACCAAAGATGATTCCGCCGATCACGATGACGATCAAAAGCAGACACGGAAGAGCCTGAACAATGATCTTACCTGCTTCTTTTGCTGTAAACTTTGTTTTTGCACGGTATCCTCTCTTTTTTGCGATAAAATATACCACGAGCATACATGCAAGTCCCCACAGAAATCCCGGAATATAACCGGCCATAAACAAAGCAGCGACTGAAGTTCCTCCGCTGACAAGTGAAAATGTGATCATAACGTTTGACGGAGGAATCAGAAGTCCCGTCGGTGCTGTCGCAATATTTACTGCTGCGGAAAAGTTTGGATCATATCCTTCCTCTTTTTCAATCGGTCCGATGATAGAGCCCATAGCGGAAGCTGCTGCTGTACCGGAACCGGAAATAGAACCAAATAACATGTTTGCAAGAATATTTGTCTGCGCAAGTGCGCCCGGAGCACGTCCGGTTACTAATTTCGCAAGATTAATCAGTCTCACGGCGATACCACCCTTGTTCATGATGTTACCGGCAAGAATAAAAAACGGTATGGCAAGCAAACTAAATACAGAGATACCAGAGAAAATTCTCTGACATCCGGTCAATACGGCTACATCTACATTCATAATCGGAAGAATCGCACATACGGAGGATACTCCCAGAGCAACTGCGATCGGCACTCCCGCGATCAGCATAATAAGTAACATGATCAAAATGATCAATCCAGACTGCAATGCAATAGTCATACGTTTAAACCTCCTCTTTCTTCGGATCTATATATCCTGTACATAAATCAATGATGTTCAGCACGCCATAAATTGCGATCAGAATACCGCAGATCGGCACGACAGAATATACAACTCCCATCATAATTCCAAGAGAAGCCGTCTTCTGTGTCATCGTCAGGCCCATAATGGTAAAACCGCCGTAAATCAGTACAATCACAGCAAAGGCAACCACCAGCGCCTCAATCACCAGCTCCAGGATCTTTCTTTTTGAAGCCGGCAATTTATCTACGAGAAATGACATTCTCATATGGTCACGCTTTCCAAACACCAGCGCAGACGCAAACATCGCCATCCATGCAAAAGTATAAGTCAGCAATTCCTCTGAAATGGTACTCGGACTGTTAAATATGAAACGGGTGACAATCTGGTACGTTCCCACCACTACCATCACTGCGAAAAGGAAAATACAGATTCCGCCGACAACGGTATCCACACCTTTTCTGATTTTGTGTAATGCTTCCATTATTTTGCCTCCTTTTCATATTTTGCATTGTATTCCTGAATGTGGTCATACAAATCCTGGATATTCGGATTTGCATCCAGCATTTCTTGCTGCACATCTTTTACTTTTTCTTTGAACACGCTGATATCCGGTTCAATGAATGTCACACCCATCTCTTCCTCTGCTGTCTTTTTCGCCTTTTCTACCTGTGTGTTCCATCCTTCAATCTCAACTTCGGTAGAAAGTTTTGCAGCTTCATCAAACACGGCTCTTTCCTCATCACTGAGTTCATTCAAAAACTTGTAATTTGCGATCATGACATCAGGAATCATCTGATGCTTGGAATACGTAAAGTATTTTGCAACCTCACCGTGCTTATTATCCGTCAGTGCCAGCTCATTATTTTCCGCACCGTCAATGACCCCCTGCTGGATCGCTGTGTAAACTTCTCCGAAACTCATCGGCGAAGCAGCCGCTCCGAATGTCTGTGCCATCTTAATGCTGGCAGGACTCTGCTGTACACGAATCTTCAATCCCTTTAAATCATCCGGCGTGTTGATCGGTTTCTTGGCATAGAAGTTTCTCGTACCTACGTTATACCAGGTCACGACCTGCAGACCCGTTTCTTCCGTTGACTCGTAAATCTGATTCATGTAGTCAGTGTCATTCATTGCTGCAAAATATGCTTCCTCGGAAGTAAATAAATACGGCATACTGAATACTTCGTAGACATCCGCGAAAATTTCCAGGTTTGGTGTACCTGCAATCGTAAAGTCAATCGCGCCCGTCTGTGTCAGCTCAATCGCTTTTGTCTGTGAACCGAGAAGCTCGTTTGGAAAAATCTGTACCTCATATTTATCGCCAAGCTTCGATTCCACATATTCTTTGAATTTTACTGCACCTGTATATTCCGGATGCGTCTCTGCCTGTGAAAGCGCAATGCGGACGATACGCTTCTTCTGACTTTCCTGCGTACTTCCTCCACAGCCAGTCAGCAGCATTCCTGTCATGCAGACACAAAGTGCTGTGCTTATGATTCTTTTAAAGTTGATCATGTTTTCCCCTTTCATTTTCAATGATACTTGGTGTTTTTTCTTTTCTTTTTTGTAAGCTCTTACATTATGTTTTTAGTATATGCTGATTTTTTAACAAAATCAATCTTTATCTTATTCGCTATTTCACCAATATTTTCTTCCTATTTTTGGATATTTTAACCAATAATTTTCTTTTTCTGCAATTCCTATTGACGAATCCCCTCATTCGATGTAATTTAATTGTAAGCTCTTACATAAATTATATTTTTGAGAAGGAGGAACGTTGATTCAGTGAAAACATTGATTCGAATCAATCCATTAGATAACGTAGCAGTTGCCCTTCAGCCACTTCCAAAGGGAACTGCAGTCGAACTTGACGACTTAAACCTTATATTAAAAGAAGATATCATGCAGGGACATAAATTTGCCTTGAAAGATTTAAAGGCAGGTGATTCCATTATCAAATATGGAAACCCCATCGGTCATGCAACCGCAGATATCGAAGCCGGTTCCTGGATCCACACACACAACCTGAAAACAGGGCTCGGCGAACTTCTTACTTATACTTATAACAGAAATGTTTCCAGTCTTCCCGAAAGAGAACCAAAATATTTTCAGGGTTATCGAAGAAAAGACGGACGTGTCGGCGTCAGAAACGAAATCTGGATCATCCCTACTGTCGGATGTGTCAATAATGTAGCAACTGCGATCGAAAAGGCTTCTCAGAAATATTTATCTGAAAATATAGAAAGCATTGCTGCTTTTCCACACCCTTACGGATGCTCCCAGATGGGTGACGACCAGGAAAATACCCGACAGATTCTTGCCGACCTGATCAACCATCCAAATGCCGGAGGTGTACTGGTTCTTGGACTCGGCTGCGAAAACAGCAACATTGACGTGTTAAAAAATTACATCGGAGAATATGACGAGCAGCGTGTCCGCTTTTTGGTCGCACAGGAAAGTGATGACGAAATCCTTGACGGTGTGCAGATTGTCAGTGAACTTGCCGCGTATGCATCTTCCTTTACCCGCGAACCAATCCCGGCAGGAGAACTTGTCATCGGTATGAAATGCGGAGGTTCCGACGGACTTTCCGGCATCACTGCCAATCCGACCGTCGGTGCATTCTCCGACAAACTGATTTCCATGGGTGGTTCCACCATCCTCACGGAAGTTCCGGAAATGTTCGGCGCAGAGGTTTCCCTGATGAACCGCTGTGAGACAGAAGAACTGTTCCATCAGACCGTCGATCTGGTAAACGACTTTAAGAATTACTTCAAAAGTCATAACCAGACCATCTACGAAAATCCGTCTCCGGGCAACAAAAAAGGCGGTATCTCCAGCCTTGAGGACAAATCTCTCGGCTGCACTCAAAAATCAGGAAGTGCTCCTGTCAAAGGTGTACTTTCTTACGGAGAACCAATCAAAGCCAAAGGACTCCATCTGTTAAGTGCTCCCGGAAATGACCTGGTCGCTTCCACCGCACTTGCCGCTTCCGGTGCACACATCGTGCTTTTCACAACCGGACGCGGAACACCATTTGCTAGCCCGGTACCGACGGTGAAGATTTCTACCAACAACCGTCTCGCTGACAAGAAGAAAAACTGGATTGATTTCAACTGCGGCGTCATGGTCGAAGGCACTCCGCTCGACTGGCTCTCTGAGGAACTGCTCAACTTTGTTCTGGAGATTGCTTCCGGCAGAAAGTCCAAATCAGAAGAAGCCGGTTTCCACGATATGGCGATTTTTAAACAGGGAGTCACCTTATAAATTTCAGATATACAAAGAAAGGAACAAAACATTATGGAAAAGCTTTCTTACAAAACTTTAGAAGAGCAAAAGTATAACGGTTATCTTTTGAAGGATGCACCGGAACGTGTCCTTCAGTTCGGAGAAGGCAATTTTATGCGTGCCTTCGTCGACCATTTTATTGACGTGCTCAACGAAAAAACAAACTTTCAGTCCAAAGTTGTACTGTGCCAGCCACGCTCCCCAAAGAAAAACGAGGCCATCAACGCACAGGACGGCCTGTATACTTTATTTCTGCGCGGCTTTGAGCACGGAAAAAAAGTAAATCAAAAACGTGTGATTTCCTGCGTGAGCCGTTGTCTGAATCCTCATCAGGATTACCAGGCACTGATGGACTGCGCCAAAAACCCGGATCTTCGCTTCATCACCTGCAACACAACCGAATCCGGAATCGTATACGATTCCTCATGTCGCCTGGAAGAGGAACCGCCCGCAAGCTATCCGGCAAAACTGACACAGTTTCTGTATCAGCGTTTCCTCCATTTTGGGCAGGAAAAAGGAAAAGGCTTCATTATTCTTGCCTGCGAACTGATTGAGGATAACGGCAAAGAACTGGAAAAATGTGTCCTGCAGTACGCATCCCAGTGGAATCTTCCGGAATCATTCGTTGACTGGGTAAAAACAGAGAACCTTTTCTGCTCCACACTCGTTGACCGCATCGTAACCGGATACCCGCGCGGCGAGGCAGATGCACTCTGTGAAGAACTCGGATACGAAGACAGCATCATCGATACCGGAGAAATCTTTGGATTCTGGGTCATCGAAGGACCACAGTCCATCAAAGAAGAATTTCCGGTAGACAAAGCCGATCTTCCAATCCTGATCACAGATAACCACAAACCATACAAACAGAGAAAAGTCCGCATCTTAAACGGTGCCCATACTTCCTTTGTACTCGGTGCTTATCTTGCCGGTCAGGATATCGTCCGTGACTGTATGGAGGACGAGGTGATCTGCGGTTTTATGAACAAGGCTATTTACGAGGAAATCATCCCCACTCTGGATCTTCCGAAGGAAGAACTGGAAGAATTTGCAGCCGCTGTGACAGAACGTTTCAAAAATCCATTTATCGACCATGCATTGCTTGCCATCTCCCTGAACTCCACTTCCAAGTGGAAAGCCCGCGTGATGCCGTCCTTAAAGGAATACGTGAAACGCAAAGAAGCACTGCCGGCATGTATCACTGCTTCCTTCGCCTTCTATATCGCCTTCTACAACGGCCATACATTGACGGAAGAAGGTCTGACTGCAAGCAGAAACGGAAACGATTACGTAATCAAAGATGACCGCGATGTTCTGGAATTTTACGCAGCTCACAAAGACGACTCTATCGAAAATCTGGTGCATGCAGTCTGTGCAAATACCGATTTCTGGGGCGAAGATCTGACAAAGATCAAAGGATTTGAGGCTGCCGTGTGCGATAATCTGGCAAAAATCCGCACAAACGGTGCCTACGAAGTCATGAAAGCACTGGTAAAAGAAACGCAAATAAACTCTCTATAAAAGCTCTATAAACCCAAAAAGCGAACAGATTCCTGCCTTCAGGAATCGTTCGCTTTCACCTTGTTGAGGGAGTGGATGGGGGACAGGCTCAGGATCATGCCAGTGATTACGAACCCATCCACCCACTACTTCACTTTTTTATCTTTTTTCCCGGATCAAAGACCACAAAATACAAATAAATATGAAAAATATTAAGGCCCTCAAATCCTGTCACACTTTTTGCTGTTTTTTTCTCTGATGAGCAATCTGCCAAAAAAAGTCCTGCTTTCGTTCCAATCCAGACACGTTCCTGTGTATCTATCATCAGTTCATTCACCGTACTGGAACCGCTCTCCTCACTGTCTGTCTCACAGACTGAAAACTGCGTTCCGTCATACCAGAAAACGCCATCGCCATTTGTACCCACCCAGATATTTCCTGCTTGATCCTGAATGAGATCATTGACAGCAATCGCTCTGTCATCAATCAGATGTTTTTTAAACTCACTTCCATCGTATTCAAACAGCCCGGTATAACCTCCAATTGCTCATGTATGGGCGTGTCAATAAGGTATATCTCCACTTACATGCAAGCATGACGTGGAGAATACCTTTTGACACTGTAATCATTTCATAAAATTCAGACATGAAAACAGCTTCCGCCCACAAATTCACGCAAAATAGAATTGTGCGGAATCGCTTCACTCGGCACTGCCAGAAAATAATCGAGAAACTTCAGCAGGCGTTTTGCCTCCTGATATTCCGAATCTGTCTTTTGAATCTGAAACAGAAGCGGTTCTGCATAAACCTTCAGACATGCCAGTTCGTAAATCAATGCGGAATTGAACATGACGTCTGCAGATTCCTGGTACGGGAAAATGTTTCTTTCCTCTCCTCTTCGCACAGACGGCCACATGGCAATCGTTTCCTTCGCAGAAGTTCCGCGTGTTCTTGCATCCCTTACGATTCTTCGAATCAGCCGCCCATCTGTAGTCGGAATCCTGTTGTGTTCGTCAATATTTAGCTGTGTCAGTGCACTGATATAAATTTTAAACTTACTCTCCTTTGGAAGCGAATAGCTTAGCTGGTCATTCAACCCATGAATGCCTTCAATGACAAGGATATCTTCTTTTCCAAGCTGCAGGTAATTGTCTTTGTATTCACGCATACCGGTTTTGAAGTTGTATTCCGGCATATTGACCCTCTCACCGCGAAGAAGCGCATTCATATCACGATTGAACGCTTCCACATCAATGGCTTCCAGACACTCGTAATTCTTTTCCCCATTCTCATCCAAGGGCGTCTCATCACGATTCACAAAGTAATTATCTACTGCAATCGGATGCGGGCACATCCCATGCGCAGCAAGCTGAATCGAAAGCCGGTGAGAAAACGTGGTTTTACCGGAGGAAGAAGGACCGGCAATCATAATAAATTTTTTCTCGCCGGATTCTATGATTTTCTCCGCAATGCCTGAGATTTTTGCCTCCTGCATTGCCTCCTGAATCAGCAGTACGTGGCTGATTCCTTCTTTTGTAATCTTCTCGTTCAAATCGCCGACTGTCGCAATCTGCAATTTATCTGCCCATGCATCTGCCTCCCTCTGTACCCGAAACACCTTCGGGCTTGGAGAAAAATGCGGAAGTTTATCCGGTTCTTTTGCTTCCGGAAGCAGAAGAACGATGCCATCCTCATACAAAAACAGATCAAAGCAGTTGATGTAACCCGTATGGTTTGCCATAAATCCATAAAAATAATCTTCAAATTTTCCGATGCTGTAAATATTGACTCTGGATACTCTGCGATAACGAAACAGCTTTTCTTTGTCATACATTTTATATGTGTGAAACAATTCCACTGCATCATCCGTAGGCACACTGCGCTTCATAATCGGAATCTGCGCATCCACAATCCTTTGCATCTCACATTTGACTTTGTCAATAAAGTCCTGATCCAGCTTCGCATCACCTTTTAACGTATAAAAATAACCGGGACCGATTGCAAAATGCTCCACCACCTGCTGCACGTGTTCTCTTCCTGCAATCTCGTAAATTGCCTTTAACATAATCAGAGAAGCACTTCTTTTATAGGTTTTGTGACCAATCGGATCTGCCGTTGTCACAAAAGAAATCGTACAGTCATCCCGCAATATCTTGTGAAGTTCCCGCAGCCTTCCATTTACAACAACCAGGATAATGGGGGCCTTTGTGGTTCCTTCGTATTCTTTTACAATCTCCGCATAGGTAATGCCTTTGCAATATTCTTTTGTCTCACCATTGATCGTTACCTGAACCATTTGCTTTTCCATTATGCCCTCCTTACCAACTGCTTTTTTTAAAGATAACTGTATGGCAATTTAAATTCTGCACATCTGATTTCCAGTGTGCCATCCAGATTTTCCAGATCATTTCTGATCTGCTCCATGAAAAAATACTCCGTTCCGTAATGACCGGCATCGATGATTGCCAGTCCCTGATCGAGCGCATCCAGACCGGAATGATGATCGATATCACCGGTGATCAGCACCTGCGCCTGTTTTCGGATGGCATCACCAATCATACTCTTTCCAGATCCGCCGCACACTGCCACCTTCTCAACCATCTGCTCTTTCTCACCAAAAATCTTTACCTGCGGTAGATGATAACATGTTTTTACATACTCCGCACATTCTCCCAGAGTCATTTTCTTTGGAAGCATCCCTGCTCTTCCGATGCCCTGAGCCCCTGTCTGGCTTTCTTCTGTTACAAAAAGCACCTCCGGCTCTTCAAGCTTTAAAAGACGTGCATTGATGTCTGCCATACCACACACATCAAAATTTGTGTGCATCGCATAACAGCAGATATGATTTTCAATCAGAGAAAGAATTTTCTCCCCGAGAAAGCTGTGATTGTTGATTTGCTTCATAGAAGAAAAAATCATGGGGTGGTGGCTGACAATCATATCAGCCCCCCACTCCACGGCATCTCTTACAACTTCTTTTGTCACATCCAGTGCCAGATATATTTTTTGTACTTCCTGCGTGTCCTTTCCAACCAGAAGCCCCGGATTGTCCCAGGTTTCCGCAGCCTGCACAGGATATTTTTTTTCAAATTCTTGTATAATTTCATTTGCCTTCATAGTAATCGAATGCCTCCCGGGAAATCTGCTGTTCTCTCTCCAGCTCCAGCAGCCTTTTCTTTGCGCTTTCTCCAGTCTGCTTTCTCAGGTTTTCTACAATCATCTGCAGATTATCCCTCTCTCTTTCCAGATATTGTTTCAAAACAGGATGACGCTGTCCAAGGAGAATCGGACCATACCGGTATTCCAGCTCTGAGTACGGTTGTGCATTTCTGTGCACCGCTTTCATCATCGGGTAGTATTTTCCATCTTCTTCTATCATATTCTCCTGCACAATCGCATATCCCATCGCTGTTAAAAATTTGCGAAAATGAGGAATGTCGGACTGCGGCTGCAAAATCAGCTCATCCGCGCACCTTGCAGCCTCCTCTCCCTCTGTGAGAATCTTTTCCATCAGAGGGCCTCCCATTCCGGAAATCAAAATCGTATCTGCCTCTCCCGGCTGAAGTTTCGAAAGCCCGTCCGACAGCCTTGTTTCTATGTATCCCTCAAGCCCGTATGATCTGATATTTTCCTGCGCGCGCTTTAGCGGTCCCTCTCCAATATCCATAGCTATGGCTTTCGGTATTCGTTGATTCTGAATCAGAAAGACAGGAATATATCCGTGGTCACAGCCAACATCTGCCAGAACATGATCCTGACTCACCAGATCTGCCAGCGCCTGTAAACGTTTTGATAACTGCATGTTTTCCTCTTTCTCATTAATCCAGATAGTCTTTGAGCTTGCGGCTTCTGCTTGGATGGCGCAGCTTACGCAGAGCCTTTGCCTCAATCTGACGGATACGCTCACGTGTTACGTTAAATTCCCTGCCGACTTCTTCCAGCGTTCTCGCTCTTCCGTCATCCAGGCCAAAACGAAGACGCAATACCTTCTGTTCACGGTCTGTCAATGTACCAAGTACTTCCACCAGCTGTTCTTTCAGAAGCGTAAACGCTGCAGCATCTGCCGGTACCGGCACATTGTCGTCCTGAATGAAATCGCCAAGATGGCTGTCCTCTTCCTCTCCAATCGGAGTCTCCAAAGATACCGGCTCCTGAGAAATTTTGAGAATCTCACGCACTCTGTCCACAGGCATATCCATCTCTTCTGCAATTTCTTCCGGCGTAGGTTCACGTCCAAGCTCCTGCAGTAACTGACGGGAAACGCGAATCAGTTTGTTGATGGTTTCTACCATATGCACAGGAATACGAATCGTTCTCGCCTGGTCTGCAATGGCTCTTGTGATTGCCTGACGAATCCACCATGTCGCATAGGTACTGAATTTATAACCTTTTCGGTAGTCGAACTTCTCTACCGCCTTGATCAGACCAAGGTTTCCTTCCTGAATCAGATCCAAAAACAGCATGCCACGTCCCACATAACGCTTTGCAATGCTGACTACAAGACGCAGATTCGCCTCTGCCAGACGTTTCTTTGCATCCTCATCTCCCTCTTCCATTCTCTTGGCAAGCTCAATCTCCTCATCTGCTGTCAGAAGATTCACCTTACCAATCTCTTTCAGATACATTCTCACAGGATCTTCAATGCTGACACCTTCCGGCACAGACAGATCGATGGACTCCAAATCCACATCCCCATCTGCATCCAGCTTCAGATCTTCATCGTCATCCAAAATCAGCGCATCTGCATCGCTGTCAGAAATACGGAGAATATCTACACCGCTGGCTTCCAGAAATTCCAGAATTTTTTCCATATGATCCGGCTCGAGAGGCATATCTTTGAAGAAATCATTGATTTCCTGATACTCCAGCACGTTTTTTTTCTTCTTCGCAAGATCCAGCAATTCCACCAGTTTCTCACTGAATTTTCCCATGTTCATTTCCATTGATGTTTCCACCTTCCATACATTGTTTTTAGTTTATCCTTATTCAAAAGAAATATTCAGACTCTGCAGCTGTGCGCCCAGATTTGATAATTCCTTTTTCTTGTATAACAATTCCTGCAGACCTTTCATATC
>JALFVM010000109.1 GCA_022787145.1 Lachnospiraceae bacterium
TTGATTTGGTAACATTAGAACGTTCCCCAATTTGGGGAATGCTTTGTTGTCACCATTAGCATTTTTCAGAATAGATTCGAACTGAAAGTTGTTTTTCATTTTTTCCCTTTGGGGAATGCCTCGGCTTTCTCTTAGGAGGCGAATGCTCTATCCAGCTGAGCTATGCCGACATACGATTTTTGGCTTAAAATCAAGGTTTTTCAGCCTTTTCGACCACCCGAACCGGTGACCGATTTTTTCTATTTTCAGCCGGTATTTTTTCCGGTGAAAATGCTGTTTGTGTCCTCTGTAGCACTTGGCTATATCTAATCAAAATTCTTTCATCAACTTGTCAGAATACTAGCCATTACACTAAATAATAATACTATATTTCCCCTTAAAATACAAGAATCAATTTTATTGAATCCAGTCCCGAAGTACTTTCTGATACAGCCTTGCTACCGGAAGTCCTACCACATTATTGTAGTCACCGTAAATTGCCTGAATGTATTTTGCACCGATTCCCTGAATCCCATAAGCCCCGGCCTTGTCCATCGGTTCTCTTGTTTTCACGTAAAACATAATCTCCTCTTCGGACATCGGATAAAAAGTTACTTCCGTTTTCTCAGAAAAAGTACGAACTGTCTTCTTCTGTTCCTCCCACAGCACAGCCGTCACTCCGGTAAACACACAGTGCGTTTTTCCGGATAACTGACGAAGCATCACCTTTGCATCCTCCTCATCTGCGGGCTTTCCCATGATTTGATCGTCATACACAACAATCGTGTCTGCTCCAAGAATCAAAGCGTCTTCCCCCTTATGCAATTTGGCCACTTCCATCGCTTTCTGATAAGAGAGTTCTTCGACCACTTCCTTCGGAATCACACTGGTAATCTGTTCCTCTCCTTTCGCAGGTTCAACTTCAAAAGTCAGTCCAATCTGTTCCAGAAGTTCTTTTCTTCTCGGAGAAGCCGATGCCAAAATAATTTTTTTCATAGTATTTCTCCTTACTATCGCAATTCCATCCACAGTCCATATTTTACACAGACTGACTACATTTCATCAATCACTTAACTTATTATCCTAAAAATGCAGTTGTCCCTGCAGCCAGATAATTCCTTTAAATCTTCTGCCGATGGCAGGCTCACCAAGCATATCCTTTGCATTGATGCAAACATCAAACTGCATATCATTACAACTTAGCGTGATCTGAAAAATTTCCTCTCCCGTGTATGTATTGCGGAAACTGCTGCAGTCCATAATCTCTCCCATCACATTGTACTGATCGCACTCTATTCCATAGGGCATAAAATAGGAATCTACAATCGAAAACACATCTTCCGTCTGGATGCGTTTACATACCATCGAGTACGTATCCATATCCTCCATTGTCAGATTTTCAATTGCCTCTTCATCGCCGCTTCTGGCATCCAGCATCAACTGGTTTCTTGTTCTGGTTGCCTCCTGCTCAATACGGACCTGTTCTTTGTCTTTTTGAACCGGCAAAAGAATCTTTCCTTCTCTTGCCAGTCCCGTCAAGGTCACCGGCTGTATGTCCGGCAACTCACAACCTCTTCCAATCTGCTGTTTGTATTCCCCGCCATTTTGCAGATAGAAAATTACAGTCACACCAATTCTGACATCATCGCACGCTCCTGCATAGGACTCTGTTCCTGCATGGCGCTCAACCATCATCTTTTCCTGCGTGGTAATTCCCGTTCCTTTAAAATAAGGGAAATAATATTCCATCTGAAACTCATCGTTTTCGTCATATTCGCCACAGACAGAGATGCCCATATCACAGCCGTAATCTTTGGATATCTGTGCAAATAATTGTCCGCTTTCAGCTTCTGCCAAAACTTTCTCATCGTACCTGTCCATTACCTGATTTAAAATTATATCCAGATCTTTTTTTGTTTTCATTTCTGAAAAACCAATCGATCTCAAAAAACTATGCATAGACATCTCCTTCTGATCATATACAATCGAAACTTATTTTTTGCATCTTATTTTTATCATTTATTTCTTCTATTTCTTCTTTTCAATCTTTGTCATTCCACCCATATATGGCTGCAGAGCTTTTGGAATGCTTACAGAACCATCTGCATTCAGGTTGTTCTCCAGGAATGCGATCAGCATACGAGGCGGTGCTACTACCGTGTTATTTAAGGTGTGTGCCAGATACTTCTTACCATCTTTTCCATTTACACGGATTTTCAGTCTTCTTGCCTGTGCATCACCCAGATTTGAGCAGCTTCCTACCTCAAAGTATTTTTTCTGTCTTGGAGACCATGCTTCCACGTCCACAGATTTTACTTTCAAATCTGCAAGGTCACCGGAGCAGCACTCCAGAGTACGAACCGGAATATCCATAGAACGGAACAGATCTACGGTATTCTGCCACAGTTTATCAAACCACATTGGGCTTTCTTCCGGTTTACACACAACGATCATTTCCTGTTTTTCAAACTGGTGGATGCGGTATACACCTCTCTCCTCCAGACCATGCGCGCCTTTTTCTTTACGGAAACATGGAGAATAACTGGTCAATGTCTGTGGAAGAGATTCCTCTGGAATAATGGTATCAATAAATTTACCAATCATAGAATGCTCACTTGTTCCAATTAAGTATAAGTCTTCTCCCTCAATTTTATACATCATGGCATCCATTTCCGCAAAGCTCATAACACCAGTCACCACATTGCTGCGGATCATAAATGGTGGTACACAGTAAGTGAATCCTCTGTCAATCATGAAATCTCTTGCGTAGCTGATTACTGCAGAGTGAAGTCTTGCAATATCTCCCATCAGATAATAGAAACCATTTCCGGCAACTCTGCGGGCACTGTCAAGATCCAGTCCGTCAAAGCTTTCCATAATCTCAGAATGATATGGGATTTCAAAATCAGGCACTACCGGCTCACCAAAACGCTCCACCTCTACGTTTTCACTGTCATCTTTTCCAATCGGTACAGACGGGTCTATGATATTCGGAATGACCATCATTTTCTGTTTTAATTCTTCTTCTACTTCTTTTTCTCTTTCGCTCAGCTTTGCGATACGGTCAGCGGAAGCAGCCACCTGTTTTTTCACTTCTTCTGCTTCTTCTTTTTTACCCTGTCCCATCAGCGCACCGATCTGCTTGCTGATTTTGTTCTTCTCTGCACGAAGAGCTTCTACCTCACCTTTGATTTCACGGTTTTCTTTGTCCAGGGCCAGAACCTGATCTACCAGCTCCAGCTTGCTGTCCTGAAATTTATTACGAATATTCTGACGAACTACATCCGGGTTTTCTCTCACAAATTTAATATCTAACATGATTTCCTCCTATTACTATTACTATTACTCTTCCATTTCCATTCCATAATTTACAGCTTTTTTCAGAGCCTCTACTTCTTCTTTGCTCAGCATAACATAAGACTCTCCTTTTACAATTTCCTTCAGATAAAGGAAACAATTGTCACGACTGTGTATTGCGTTTAATATAATACCAGTATTCTCATGATCGAGCAAGGCTAAAACAAAACTTAATTTTCCACCCACATCATCAAACGCATCATATTTTTCCACACCATACTTGCTGTACAGTCGATTAAAATGTTCTTTCAAAAGATTGATTTCCTGCATATGATTATCTTTAATCTCCATCAGCTTATCAATCTGATTGAACTGACGTATAAATTGTTTCTCCAGGGATTGTCCATCCTGCCCTTTCATAAAGGCTTTGTAACGTTTCTCCAGTCTTGACTGCCGCATATGAATACGAACTACCCACACAGCAAAAAACACGACAACCAGGAACAGAAAAATTATAACGATTCCCGGATCCAGACCTAAACTCTCAAATAAATCGCTCATCTCCAATCTCCTTAATGAATTGACATTGACTCAAACAGCTCTATGATTCTTTCCAATTCTTCCTGAGAATAGTATTCGATTTCTATCTTTCCCTTATTATTTTTCTTCCTATTAATAGAGACTTTCGTTCCTATAATAGATTTCATTTTTTCTTCCAGGTTTTGATAGATCGCATCCTCTGCCGTATTTGTTTCCGTTTTCTTTGCGGCGGACGGTTCCAACACTGATTTTACCAGTTTTTCCGTCTCCCGTACACTTAATTTTTCATCAAAAACTTTTGTTGCAACAGACATCTGCATCTCCATATCCGGGATTGACAAAATGGCTCTGGCATGACCGGACGTAATCATATCATCAATCAGCATCTGCTGAACACCATCTGCCAGTTTAAGCAGTCGAATGGAGTTTGTGACAGTAACACGACTTTTAGACACACGTTCCGCAATCTCATCCTGTTTCATGTGAAACTCTTCCATCAATCGCTTATATGCCCACGCTTCCTCAATTGGATTCAAATCTTCCCGCTGAATATTTTCAATCAAGGAAATTTCTACAATCTCCTGTTCAGAATAATTTTTGATGATAACAGGAATTTCTTTTAAACCAGCCAGCTTTGCTGCTCTCCAGCGTCTCTCCCCTGCGATAATCTCATAATAATCTTTCCTGTCAGTCACCAGCAATGGCTGCAGGACTCCATATTGTTTCATGGATTCCGCAAGTTCCAACAAAGCGTCTTCATTAAAATTCTTTCGCGGCTGTTGTCTGTTTGGTTCAACTTTTGTAATCTTAACGATCGTCTCACCAGAAAGCTTCTTCTCCTCTGGCTTCTCCTCCAGCTCGGTGGATCTATGTTCTGTGGCAACAGAATTTTCTGCATTTCCTTCGTCCGAAGTTTTCTGCATTTTATATTCCTGTCTGGATTCTGCTGATTTTGCCGGTGGAATTAACGTATTCACGCCTCCACCCAGGCCTCTTCCAAGGCCTCCTCGTTTTTTTCCTGCCATTTATGATTCCTCCCTGCCCATCACTTCCTCAGCCAGAAGGCGATATGCTTCCGCACCTGAAGATCTTGAATCATATAAATTAATCGGAAGACCGTAACTTGGGGCTTCTGCTAATCTGACATTTCGAGGTATAATTGTCTTATAAATATTTTGATTAAGATTTTCTTTTACATTTTCCACCACTTCTAAAGAGAGATTGGTTCTGGCATCATACATGGTAAATACCACTCCTTCAATGTCCAGCTTCTTATTCAAGCGTTCCTTTACAAGATCAATCGTATGCAGCAGCTGTGATAATCCTTCCAGCGCATAATATTCACACTGGATCGGCACCAGTACGGAATCCGCTGCCGTCATCGCATTAATCGTAAGTATGCTCAAAGATGGCGGACAGTCCATGATAATGTAATCATAATTTTTCTTGACCTTCTCCAGGCAATTTTTCAAAATATATTCCCTGTCTTCCAAGCTAACCAGCTCAATTTCAGCTCCGGATAAATTCACATTTGAAGGAATCAAAGATAAATGCTCAATCACATTTTCTATTATACATTCTTTGATTGTACTCTCCCCCAAAAGCAATTCGTACAGAGTATGTTCTACGGCATTTTTATCAATGCCGTATCCACTGGTGGAATTTCCCTGAGGGTCAATATCCACAAGAAGAACATTCTTACCAGCTTCAGCCAGACAGGAAGATAAATTAATGGCTGTCGTAGATTTTCCTACTCCACCTTTTTGATTGGCAATCGCAATAATTCTGCCCATCGTATTCCTCCCTATTTTAAATTTTTTCTGAGCCCTATTATAGCACTTTCGTCTTTTTATTTCTACGTTTCACGTGAAACATTTTTTGTTTTTATATGATTACAGGTTACTGTTCACACGGCACTATCCCGCGAGGTGTTTTGGCATGAATATGCCAAAATCCCGAGACATACAAGCCAAAATTCCATTGCCAAAGGCAATCTGGAATGAATTTTGGCTAAGTTACTGTGAACGGAGTGAACAGTAACGATTACAGTGTCAAAAGGTATTCTCCACGTCATGCTTGCATGTAAGTGGAGGTATACCTTATTGATCCGCCCCACATGAGCAAGAAGTGGGGCGGGGGCCCCATGGATTGCGAATGCGGGGCAGGATTGTGGAAGTGCGTAGCACGAAACAATCCGTAATCAAGGTTTTGGCACCTAAATCTTTTATATTTCTCAATGTTTCACGTGGAACATTTGGACTGTCTGTTTTTCCTCCTCATGTTTCACGTGGAACATTTGACTTGTCTGTTTTTCCTCCTCATGTTTCACGTGGAACATTTGGACTGTCTTTTTTTCCTTTTCACGTTTCACGTGGAACATTTGACTTGTCTGTTTTTTCTTCTCACGTTTCACGTGGAACATTTGACTTGTCTGTTTTTTTCTCATGTTTCACGTGAAACATTTCATATTCTCCGTCACTGCTCACATTCAAGTCGAATGCGCGTGAGACTTGACTCGCGAAAAAGGAAGAAATCTTTCGGTTGTAACTTCACTTTATTTGAATTATAATAGATGTAACAAACAAATCAGGAGGTGTGTAATGTGAAAAAACAAAAAAACAAACTTATTACTCTCGGTATTTTGGTTACGATTGCGACCGGAATTATTTATATAGCAAATAAAATCATCGCTATGTCAGCACTCTTCAAAGAGATGCTGGATGAGCCAGATGGCAACAACTATTATCATTGGCGCTTCGGTGATATCTATTACAGAAAATCCGGCCAGGGTGCTCCTCTTCTTTTAGTGCACGATTTATCTGCCGGAGGTTCCGGATATGAATGGAAAAAAATAGAAAATAAATTAAACAAACAATACACGGTATACACCATTGATCTGTTAGGTTGCGGACGATCCGACAAGCCAAAAATCACTTATACAAATTTCATTTACGTCCAGCTTTTATGCGATTTTGTAAAAAATGTAATCAGAGAAAAAACAAACGTCATTGCCAGTGGATTATCCACATCCTTTGTCATCATGGCGTGCAATTCCAACAGTGATCTGTTCGATAAAAATATGCTGATTAACCCTCCAAGCCTTGTATCCTTAAATCAGGTTCCGGGGAAAAACAGTAAGATGCAGAAATTCCTATTGGAGATTCCGATTCTGGGAACTATGATCTATCATATTTTAGTATCCAGAGTTTTCACGAAAAATCTTTTTATCGAAGATTATTACTTCAATCCATTTCATGTGGATACTGATTTCATGGAATCTTACTATGAGGCAGCCCATACAGGAGATGGTGCTGGAAAATATCTGCAGGCAAGCATTACAGGAAAATATCTCAATTTCAATATCCTTCACGGCCTGAAGTCAATCAACAACAGCACCTGTATCATTGGCGGAAAAGAAGAACCTGGGATTTTGGATATTACAGAGGATTACTTACATTACAATCCGGCAATCGAAACGATTATCATTCCAAAAGCAAAACATTTTCCACATGTGGAGCAATCTGCCGATTTTCTTGAACAGGTAGGCATTTACTTTGCGCCGGATGAATATTAAGGTTCCAACAACTTCAAAAATCAACGAATGAAAACATTCGTATCCTTATAATGAATTACATGGATTTATTTACTGAGAAATTGTGTATGATATTTTGTATGATATTTTGTATCCTATAAATTCATATCTACGAAAAAACCTGCCGAAGGCAGGTTTTTTCATGGAATTTTTTGATATAATTTTTTTGTACAATCTTTTGCACGATTTTTCCTTATGTCAAAGGCTCTTTTGAAGGCATTCCAGCTTTTCGAGGATATTTTTTCGGTGTACTTTTTTCTTTTTTGATGATTACAAGTGACCTTCCCATTTCTGCATCACCTAACTGGAACTTATGCACATTTTCCAGACGACCGCCCAGAATTCTCAACGCTTTTTCTGAATCGTGCAGTTCCTCCTCAATTTTCCCTGATTTATAAGGCACAAAATATCCCTGAACTTTCACATACGGCAGACAATACTCTGATAATGTGGATAAGTTTGCAACAGCACGTGAAACACAAAGATCATAAGTTTCTCTGTATTCTTTTTGTTTTGCATACTCTTCTGCCCTTCCATGAATCGTTTCCACATTTTTTAATCCGAGGTTATCCACAATTTCATTCAAAAATCCGATTCTTTTCCTCAAAGAATCGAGCAAAGTGATCTCCAAATGTGGATAAACGATTTTTAACGGAATTCCCGGAAAGCCTGCCCCTGTTCCGATATCAATGACACGTGAAACGTTATCCACATCCACAACACCGGAAACCGCAAGGCTATCCACAAAATGTTTCACGAGAACCTCTTCAAACTCTGTAATGGCAGTCAGATTCATCACCTGATTTCGTTCCACCAGAATTTCATAGTAACGAACAAACTGTTCTTTCTGCTGCTGTGTCAGTTCAATTCCGAAATCTTTGCAGCCCTGCTCCAATAAATCCAACTTATACTCCATATATTCTTCTCCCACTTTATCTGTTCATAAAACCAATTCCATATATGACTTATTTTTACAATGTATAACATTATATTTTCCCTTTATTTTCAACAGCATAAGCAACTCTTATCCTGCAAATAAAGTTCGAGATGGCAACTAATCAAAGCCTTCATGTTCTAACAAGCTCAATATAACTTCTCAGAATCCTCGTTTCTATCTCGCCTCCAGATATACAAGAAGAACGGAAATATCCGCCGGAGAAACGCCGGAAATTCTCGATGCCTGTCCAATAGAAACTGGACGATAAAGGTTTAATTTTTGTTTGGCCTCAATGCGAAGGCTGTTCACCTCATCGTAATTGATATCTTCCGGTATTTTTCGTGCTTCCATTTTTTTGAAATCCTTCACCTGTTTCAACTGGCGACGAATATATCCATCGTATTTGATGTTGATATTGACCTGCTCGGCAACATCCCATGGAAGAGCCTCCCTTTTCTGATCAATCGGTGCCAGCTTCTCATAATCCAGTTCCGGGCGGCGAATCAGCTCACCAAGCGTTGTTCCAGCCTTCAAAGGTGTACTTCCAAGACTCTCCAGAAGCTGCTGCACCTCTTTGTTTGCTCCGATATTTGTATGCTCTACACGCTTAATCTCTTCTTCAATCTGTTTTTCCTTCAAAAGAAGATGATCATAATCCTCCTGGCTGATCAGCCCCGCCTCATAACCTTTTTTGCGCAGACGAAGATCTGCATTGTCCTGTCTCAAAAGCAGGCGATACTCCGCACGGCTCGTCATCATACGATACGGTTCATGATTTTCTTTTGTTACGAGGTCATCGATCAGTACGCCAATATACGCCTCACTTCTGTCAAGAATCATCATCTCACGCCCCTGTACCTTCAATGCGGCATTGATACCGGCGACAAGCCCCTGTGCAGCAGCCTCCTCATATCCGGAACTTCCGTTAAACTGTCCCGCGCTGAACAATCCCTTGATATTCTTAAACTCCAGCGTCGGATTGAGCTGCCTCGGATTGATGCAGTCATACTCAATTGCGTAAGCATTTCGCACGATTTTCGCATGCTCCAGTCCTGCAACTGAATGGTACATCTCATACTGTACATCTTCCGGCAGAGAGCTTGACATTCCTCCAATATACATTTCATTTGTATACAGACCTTCCGGCTCAATAAATACCTGATGACGCTCCTTATCTGCAAAACGAACCACCTTATCCTCAATGGACGGACAGTAACGCGGGCCAGTTCCCTCAATCATACCGGAATACAGAGGAGAACGATCCAGATTATCACGAATAATCTGATGTGTTGTCGGATTTGTGTACGTCAGCCAGCACGATTCCTGTTTGATCTGTACCGACTCCGGATCGGTAGAAAAAGAAAACGGCACAACTCTTTCATCACCAAACTGCTCCTCCATCTTACTGAAATCAATGGAATTTCTGTCGATTCGAGCCGGTGTTCCCGTCTTAAACCGGAACATTTCAATTCCCAGTGCCTTGAGAGAATCTGTCAGGTGATTGGCCGCCTGAAGTCCGTTCGGTCCCGTATAATTGCTTACATCACCGTAAATACAGCGCGCCTTCAGATACGTACCGGTACACAAAACAACGGCTTTACAGTGGTATACTGCTCCTGAATACGTCTTTACACCAGTGATGCATTGATTCTCCACCAAAAGCTCTGCAACCTCTCCCTGACGCACCGTCAGATGCTCTGTGTTTTCCAGTGTTTTGCGCATCTGTCGGCTGTATGCCTGCTTATCCGCCTGCGCACGAAGCGAATGCACCGCAGGACCTTTTGATTTATTCAGCATTTTTGACTGTATAAATGTCTGATCAATGTTTTTGCCCATCTCGCCGCCAAGTGCATCCAATTCCCGCACCAGATGGCCTTTGGAACTGCCGCCGATATTCGGATTGCATGGCATCAGCGCAATACTGTCCACGCTGACAGTAAACATAATCGTCTCAAGCCCGAGCCTTGCAGCTGCAAGAGCAGCCTCACAACCTGCATGGCCGGCACCAACCACAACAATATCATAAAATTCTTCTAACTTATTCATCTGCTATATTCCTCGTTTCTACTTTCCGGTACAAAATTTGCTGAAAATCTCATTGACGAGATCCTCACCCACTTCCTCACCGATAATGCTTCCCAGTTCCTTGTATGCATTCATCAAATCAATGGAGAAAAAGTCTTCCGGCATATCCATCTCAATGCTGTCAAGCACCTGATTGAGGCTTTTTTTCGTCTCCTCAAGTGCTGCCTTGTGCCTTGCATTTGTAATGTACACCTCATTATTGAAGGTCAGCTCTCCATGGAAAAACATCTGTTTAATCTGTTCCTCCAACTCTTCCATACCAGTTTCTTCCTTCGCGGAAATTGCTACAATTGGATACGTCATTTCCCCAATTCCAGAGTTATCCACATCGTTTACAAAGTTATCCACAGAAACCACAGAAGGCAAATCTGCCTTATTCAAAAGGATGATCGCCTTTTTGTCTTTGAGCAGCTTCATGATTTCCACATCATTTTCATCCAGAGATGTAGATGCATCCACAACATACAAAATCAAGTCTGCATCTTTCGCACTGTCCTTTGCACGTCCCACACCAATCTTTTCCACTACATCATCGGTGGCGCGGATACCTGCCGTATCCACAATCCGAAGAGAAATTCCGCCCAGATTGATGTATTCTTCCAGAATATCTCTCGTCGTACCTGCGATATCCGTGACAATGGCTTTGTTTTCTCCCACCAGCAGATTCAAAAGAGAGGATTTTCCAGCATTCGGCTTGCCCAAAATAACTGTCTTAATTCCTTCTTTAATCATTTTCCCGTCGGATGCCGTGGACAGAAGACGCTCTACCTTTGCAAGTTCCTCTTCCACATCTGCCCGAAGTTCACTGCTGTAGCCATCCAGACTGATGTGCTCAGGGTCATCGAGAGCCGATTCAATATATGCGATATGATACAAAATCCTGCTTCTTAATTCTTCTATTGTGGTTTTTACAGAGCCCTTCAGCTGGCTGATCGAGCTTTTGAGGGCATAACTGTTCTGAGACTGGATCACATCAATGACCGCTTCCGCCTGAGACAAATCCAGTCTTCCGTTTAAGAACGCTCTCTTCGTAAATTCCCCGGGTTGTGCAATCCTTGCCCCGTTTTTTACCACCGTTTCCAGCACACGGCGCATCGCATACACCCCGCCGTGGCAATCGATTTCCACCGTATTTTCTCCGGTAAAGGTTCTCGGTGCTTTCATAATCATCACGAGAACCTCATCTACAATCTCCCCACCATCATAAATATATCCGTAATGAATGGTATGACTGTCTGCTGTGCGGATGTCAAATTTTCCTCCTTTTGACCGATAAATACGGTGAATCACATCCATACAGTCTTCCCCGCTGATTCTGACAATTCCGATTCCCGACGCGCTCATGGCCGTAGCCACTGCTGCTATTGTATCTGCCATAAACTACTACTCCATTCTAATCCTCTGTACAGCTTTTGAGCCCTTTTCTTCCTCTTGCTGAACAGTTATTTTCTTGAACTTCTAATACACTAGTCTACGATTTTCCATCACGATTTTACCACAAACATCTTATAATTAAAACGAAAAGGCGATATAAAATACAAAACTTGATAAAATGATTACAGTGTCAAAAGGTATTCTCCACGTCATGCTTGCATGTAAGTGGAGATATACCTTAATCAAGGTTTTGACACCTAAATCATAAAATAATTACTGCAAACAGAATAAACAGTAACGTAAAATAAAACGCTCAGCCATATCAAATGACTGAGCATTTCACTGTTATGCATTCCAGGGGGACGTCCCTGTCGATGTCTGAACTTATGATCTGCGTCCTTTCGTCTTCACTACAACGTGACGATAAGGCTCTTCTCCCTCACTGAAGGTCTCCACATAACGGTTTCCCTGCAGTGCAGAGTGGATAATTCTTCTCTCATATGGATTCATTGGCTCAAGTACAACCGGCTTTCTGGTTTTTCTTACCTTATAGGCAATTCCCTTTGCAAGGTTTTCCAGTGTCTCTTTTCTGCGGTTTCTGTAGTCCTCTGTATCCAGTTTGATACGAACGTAGCTGTTTCTGTTCTTGTTTACAACAAGACTTGTTAAATACTGAAGAGAGTCCAGTGTCTGTCCGCGTTTACCGATCAAAATCCCCATATCATCGCCGCTAAACTCAAGATCCAGGCATCTGTCTTCTGTGTTGTATTCTGCTGTAATGCTGACATCCAGTTCCATTGTCTTGAATACATTTGTCAGAAATTCTGTAGAAATCTTCTTGATTTCTGCAATCTCAGCTTCATCGGTAATCAACTCTACCGGTCTGGATTCTTTCTTTACAGCCTCTTTCTTTACAAATTCTTTTTTCAAAGATTCTGCCTTAGAAGATTTTTCTTTTGCTTTTCCAAAAGCTTCTCTGTGTTTTGCAGGCTTTTTCACAGGCTCTTCCTGTTTTGCAAATTCCCGCTTCGGCATAACCTTCTCTTCTTTTTTTGGCATCGATTTCTTTACAGGTTCTACCGCTTTTTTCGGTTCGATCACTTTAGAAACCAGCTCAGAGGAGAAAAGTTCCTCAGCTTCTTTTTCCTCTGGTTTTACAATCTCTTTTTTGCGTACACGAATAATTGCAGGTTTGCTTCCAAATCCCAAAAATCCTGAACTACCTTCGCTTATAATCTGAATATCCAGTTCATCGCTGGGAGTTTCTAACTGCATAGAAGCCTTAATGATGGCTTCGTCTTTGTTTTTTGCTGATATTTCAATATAGTCCATCGAAAAACCTCCCATTTTTCTTCGTTATTTCTTCTTATTTTTCTCTTCAAACTGCTTGACCAAATTTGCTTTGGAGGCAAGGCTTCCAGGCTTGTAATCTTTTGGAGCAGAACCGGAGACCTTCTGCTCAACCTGGATGTTCGCAGTGTTAATTTTCCGAGCATTCTGATGTGCCTGATTTGTAATTTTCTGAGGCGGAAGCCCTTCTTTTGCACGTTTTTTCTGAGCTTTCTCCATGTTTTTCTTAATCAGTTTATCCAAATCAAGGTTTGCCATATGTCTGTTGATCACAAGCATCTGTACACTTCTGATGACAGCACCGGCAATCCAGTAAATACCCATACCTACTGGCAATGTCAGACAGAAAAATGCTGACATAAGCGGCATCGTTGTATTCATGGTCTTCATAGTAGCTTCCATGCTGTTTGCAGCATCGCTATTATTGGAAGATGTTGCCTGCGGCATCAGCTTATAATTCAACCACTGTGTAAACCATGCCAAAAACGGAATTAAAATCGCACCAATCGCAAGCAGAATACTTCCTGCAGCAATTGCAGTTTTCACAATAGCAAACGGGGTATCTGCGATATTCAGTCCCAGGAAAGACTGTACATGTGCAATCTCGGAAGCAGTATCGTTGATAACATTAGAAAAACTGGAAAATTTATCAATCTCAGCAAAGGCTTCCCACTGGGACGGAGACAATTTGTAAAGCACATCAATAATGGAATTGTTTGTTGCAACTCCATTCTCAAGAGTTAATTGTACAGTATTAATCTTATTATCTGTTAAAAAGTTCTGGATAATATCCGTATATCCATTTACACTGGTAATCTTTGTAACCGCATCTGTAAAGATTGCTCTTACACTGCCTACATAAGCAGGAATGCGGTAAATTACCTGATACAACGCTAACAAAATCGGCATCTGAATTAACAGCGGCAGGCAGGTTCCCATCGGAGATACGCCATATTTCTGATAAACCAGAGTTGTCTCTTCCTGCATTTTCATCATAGATGCCTGGTCTTTTTTGTTCTTGTACTTTTTCTGGATTGCCTGAAGTTCCGGGTTCATGATAGCAGTCATTTTTGATAACTTCTGCTGTTTGATCTGAATTGGTGTCAGTATCATATAAATAATCAGTGTAAAAATGATAATACTAAGACCAACATTCTGGATGCCAATCATGTCAAGGACTCTGTAAATGCCATCCATCAGCCATCCAAGTAATGTTGACACCTGTCCCAGAATCGGCACACCACTTTTTGTGGCAACAATCATATTCAACTTACTTTTCCTCCTCTAGATTTTTTACGGTACCGGATCATACCCTCCTTTGGAGAACGGATTACACCTTAAAATTCTCCATGCAGCAAGCAGACTTCCCTTTAAAGCACCATACTTCTCTATCGCCTCCAACCCATAGTTGGAACAGGTAGGATAATAGGGACAATGTACTCTCTTCAATGGAGACAAATATTTCTGATAGAATCGTATTAACTTAATTAATATTGTTTTGATTATCTTCACTTCCCATCACTTGATGATGATTTCCCAGATGCAGCAAAGCCTTCTCAATCTCTCTGTACGTTCTGCCTTTGGACGCCACACGAGCTATCACCACAAAATCATACCCTTTTTGAAACGAAGTTTCATTCAAACGATAGCTTTCTCTGATTAATCTTGTTATTCTGTGACGAACAACACTATTACCGACTTTTTTACTCACAGATATTCCCAAACGGTTTTTGTCAGATTTGTTATCCAGTACATACATAACGAGAAATCTATTGGCGTAAGATGTTCCGTGCCTATATACCTTTTGAAAATCTCTGTTCTTCTTTAACGACTCTGAATAAATCATAGAATATTCCTTCAAATATTAAATAGAAGAAAAGACCACATAAATGCGGTCTTATGCAGATAAGCTTTTTCTTCCTTTTAATCTTCTGGCAGCTAAAACTTTACGTCCGCCTTTCGTACTCATTCTTGCTCTGAATCCGTGAACTTTAGCTCTGGATCTCTTTTTTGGTTGGAATGTCATTTTCATAACCCGGGCACCTCCTTTATCTATATAGAATTTCTACTTTACCTTTATCAGAACATCACTTCATATTATATTCACAATAAACGTTCAAGTCAAGTAAAAAAATACACCTGAAATGTTAAAACTTTCAGACTTTTTTAAAAGGCCTCCAAACGGTCTCGAAAACACCCTTCTTATGGCCAGTTATCCACATATCCACAGATTTACATAATATTTTTTAAAATTGTGGATAACTGGCTATTTTCTGTGGATAAGTCTGTGGATAAGTCTGTGGATAACTCCAAAGTTATCCACAAAAAGCCCATTTTTTCCCCATTTTACAACATTTTGAGTTATCCACAAAATTAACCATAATTTTATGTTATGTTAACCTGTTTTTTTCCATTTTTGAAAAAGAAATCTCACAATACAGTCAATTAAAGATTGATAATTATTCAAATAATATCCATGTTCGGAACAAATCAAGCGTTGAGAAGGAAATTATAACTATAATAAAGAAATAAGTCAAGAAAAATATCCACATAAAATTCTGAATTTTATATATTATCCAATAAATATTCTGAATCCAACGTTATGTAAACTATTTTCCCTTATCCACAGGTTTACATAACATTTTCAAAAATTGTGGATAACTGGCCATTTTTTGTGGATAACTCTGTGGATAAGTCTGTGGATAACTCAAAAGTTATCCACAAAAAGCCCGTTTTTTCCCTATTTTACAAGGTTTTGAGTTATCCACAAAATTAACCATAATTCTATGTTATGTAACCCTATCTTTTTTCGTTGCGCAAAGAAAGATTTTATTATAAGATATATGAGTAACCGTGGATACATTTTTTCGATGTATCGCAATATTACAATAGGAGAATTTTCATGAACATAGAAGAAATCGAAGAAAAATGGCCTGACATTTTACAATATGTAAAAGAAGAACATGAACTAGGCGATGTTTCTTTCAATACCTGGCTTAAGCCGCTGAAAGTGTTCAGTGTAGAGGACAAGATCGTCACGATTTTAATTCCACAGGAACAAATCGGACTGACTTATGTAAGCAAAAAGTACACGCTTCCTCTTCAGGTTGCAATTGCTGAGATTACGGGGATGGAATGTGAAGTTCACTTTGCCACTCCGGATGACGCAAGGCGTCTCGCTCCGCAGAAAATGCCGATTGTACAAAACTCCATATATGAAGCTGCCCATCTAAACCCCAGATACACGTTTGATACGTTCATCGTCGGCAACCACAACAAATTCGCTCACGCCGCATCGCTGGCAGTAGCAGAATCTCCGGGCACAATCTACAATCCGCTGTTTATCTACGGAGGCGTTGGTCTGGGAAAAACCCATTTAATGCACTCCATCGCTCACTTTATTCTGGAACAAAACCCAAACACAAATGTACTTTACGTAACCAGTGAGGAATTCACCAACGAACTAATCGAGGCAATCCGCAACAGCAACAACGTTGCGATGACAAAATTCCGCGAAAAATACAGGAATATCGACGTTTTGCTAATTGACGATGTGCAGTTTATTATGGGAAAGGAATCCACACAGGAAGAATTTTTCCATACCTTTAATACACTGCACAGCGCCAAAAAACAGATTATCATATCTTCAGACCGACCTCCGAAAGATATGGAAATACTGGAAGACCGCATCCGTTCCCGCTTCGAATGGGGGCTCGTCGCTGATATTTCCTCACCGGATTATGAGACAAGAATGGCGATTCTTCGCAAAAAAGAAGAAATCGACGGCTATCAGATCAGCAACGATGTCATCGAATACATTGCCACAAACGTAAAGTCAAACATCCGTGAACTGGAGGGAGCCCTGAACAAACTGATGGCTTTGGCCAATCTGGAAAACCGGGAAATCGATATCGAAATGGCGGAAGAGGTGCTCAAAGATATTATTTCCCCCTATTCCCCATATGATAAGAAGAAAGTCACACCGGAATACATCATTTCTGTGGTAGCAGACCACTTTTCCATCACAGAAGCCGATATCCGGGGGACAAAGCGAAGCAGCAAAATCGTTCGCCCACGTCAAATCGCCATGTATTTATGCCGCGAGATGACCTCCGTACCACTGACAACAATTGGAAAAATAATGGGAAACAAAGATCACACGACCGTCCTGCACGGATTCGAGAAAATTGAAAAGGAAATGAAGACTTCCGAGAATCTTACCAATACCATTGACATTTTGAAGAAGAAGATCCATCCATCCAAAAAATAATTATCCACAATATTTCAAGAGTTATCCACATTTTTCAGTCAATATTGTGGATAACTAGCCCTTTTTTGTGGATAACTCTGTGGATAACTTTGTGGATAACTCAAGAATCGACAGATTGTGACTGTGGATAAGTCAAAGTTATCCACAATTTTAAAAAGTTATCCACATTTTATCCACAGAGTTATCCACAACGCAAACCCTTGTATTTACTGGCTTGAATGGAGTTATCCACATATCCACAGCCCCTACTACTAAGACTACTTAATATTATATATATCTATATATGGAATTTCGAACAGAACGATTTTCCACGAAAGGAGTTATACACAACATGAAAATTATATGTTCAAAAAACAATCTCTCAAAAAGTGTAAACATTGCACTGAAGGCAGTACCGAACAGAACCACCATGCCAATCCTGGAATGTATTCTGATTGATGCCTCTTCCAATGTAATCAAGTTTACAACAAACGATATGGAACTTGGAATTGAGACAATCGTAACCGGAACAATCGAGCAGAGAGGAATCATTGCATTGGATGCAAAAATTTTCTCTGAGATCATAAGACGACTTCCAGATAATGATGTGACCATCCAGTCCGATGAAAACTTAAATGTCACCATTACCTGTGAAAAAGCAAAGTTTAATATCCCGGGAAAATCAGGAGAGGATTTTGCTTATCTTCCAGTCATCGAGAGAGAACAGTCTTTAACAATCTCTCAGTTTACCTTGAAGGAAATGATTCGACAGACCATCTTTTCCATCGCGGTAAATGAAAACAACAGAATCATGACAGGTGAGTTATTCCAGATTGAGGACAATAAGCTGAAAATTGCCTCCCTCGACGGACATCGTATCTCGATTCGTACTATGGAACTGAAACGTCAATACGAAGACATGAAAGTAATCGTTCCGGGTAAAACATTAAACGAGATCAGTAAAATCCTGTCCGGAGAAATCGACAGCCAGGTAAGCATTTTCTTCAGCTCCAACCACATTATGTTTGAGTTTGATGATACACTTGTAGTATCCAGACTGATTGAAGGTGAATATTTTAGAATTGATCAGATGCTCTCAAGCGATTACGAGACAAAAGTGGATATCAACCGCAGAGAGCTGCTCAACTGTATTGACCGTGCGACACTTCTGATTCGTGAGGGGGATAAACGTCCGATTATCATTCATGTCAGCGATGATTTGATGGAGTTAAAGATTGATTCTGCCATTGGCTCTATGAATGAGCAGATCGACATCGAAAAAGAGGGCAAAGACATTCTGATTGGTTTCAACCCGAAATTCCTGATGGATGCGTTGAAAGTTATTGATGATGAAATCATCAGCATCTACCTGATGAATCCCAAAGCTCCATGTTTTATCAGAGATGATGAAGAAGAATACACATATCTGATTCTTCCGGTTAACTTTAATCAGTCACGCGCATAATCATGTGCATAAGAAGGATGGTGAAAAATATGACAGAGATTAAATTAAGAGATGAATTTATCAAACTTGGCCAGGCATTAAAGGCAGCAAATCTTGTGCAGGATGGCGTAGAAGCCAAATTCGTCATTCAGGATGGACTCGTAACAGTCAATGGCGAGGTCGATACAAGAAGAGGCCGGAAATTATATGATGGGGATGTGATTTCCTATCAGGGTGAAGAAGTAAAGATTGTAAAATAGCAAATCATAGTAAAAAACAGCAAATTTGAAAAAATATAGCAAAACATAGAAAAACGCAGATTGAGGAAAGTATGTATATTGAATCCATTCAGTTGAAAAATTACAGAAATTATGAATCTCTCGATATGAAGCTGGATAAAGAGACAAATATTTTATACGGTGACAATGCGCAGGGGAAAACCAATATTCTGGAGGCCATCTATCTGTGCGGAACAACAAAGTCACACAGAGGCAGCAAGGATCGGGAAATCATCAAATTTCAGGAAGAAGAATCTCATATTCGGATGACCGTTTCCAGAAAAAATATAAAATATCGGATTGATATGCATTTGAAGAAGAACAAGGCCAAAGGGGTCGCAATCAACGGCGTGCCCATCAAAAAGGCCAGAGAATTGTTTGGAATCGTAAATCTTGTATTTTTTTCTCCGGAAGATTTGAATATTATCAAAAATGGACCGGGGGAGAGAAGACGATTTATTGATTTGGAGTTATGTCAACTAAGTTCCATCTATCTGACGGACTTATCAAACTATAATCATATTGTGAACCAGAGAAATAAGCTTTTGAAGGATCTTGCATTTCGGCAGGAGCTTATGGATACACTGGATGTCTGGGATTTCCAGATGGCTCAGTTCGGGAAGAAGATTGTTCAGGCAAGGGAAGCGTTCATCCGCAAGCTCAATGAGATTATACAGGATATTCACCGAAATCTGACAGGCGGCAGAGAGTCGCTGGAATTAATTTATGAACCCAGTGTGACTGCAGAAACGATTGAACAGGAAATTGCCAGAAACAGAGAACGCGACCTGAAGTTGAAACTGACGACGACTGGACCTCACAGAGATGATTTCTGTGTGAGGGTAAATGGCATCGATATTCGCAAGTTTGGTTCCCAGGGGCAGCAAAGAACGGCAGCGTTATCCCTGAAAATGTCTGAAATTTACCTTGTAAAGGAGATTATGAAGGATACGCCTGTGCTTTTGCTGGATGATGTGCTGTCAGAGCTCGACAACAGCAGGCAGAACTACCTGTTAAACAGCATTCACGATGTGCAGACCATCATCACGTGCACCGGCTTGGACGAATTTGTCAACAATCGGTTTCACATTCATAAAATTTTTCAGGTAGTCTGTGGACAAGTACATCTTTTGAATTCGTAAAGTTTGATAGAACTATAGAAAGTCAGTTATTGTGAACAAAGTGAGCAGTAACGAAGGGCAGAGCAGATACGCTGGTCAGAGAAGATACACTTTGACAAGGCATAGGTGGTATGATAGACTAATTTAAAGTATGGAAAGTTGGTGATTACTGTGGATAGAGAAGAATTTCAAATAAAACTGGATGAAATCAATTCGCTTGTTTCGCGTAAAGAGTATAAGGCTGCTTTGGAAATTGTAAACAGCATTGACTGGCGAAGAGTAAAAAATGTGCGTACTTTATGTATGGTAGGAGAGATTTACGCTGTAAACAAAAAATACAGCGAGAGCCGCGAGATTTTTTTGCTGGCTTACCACAGATCTCAGGTGGGCAAAACAATCTTGTATCGACTGGTTGAGGTGTCCCTGAAGATGAAGGACTTTAAGGAAGCACAGGAATACTACGAAGAGTTTGTAAGAATTGCGCCGAAGGATAATATCAGATATATCCTCCAGTATAAAATTGCGGCTGCGAAGAATGTTCCTCTGGAAAAACAGATTCAGATTCTGGAAAAGCACAAGGAAAAAGAGATGACAGAACGCTGGTCTTATGAGCTTGCAAAGCTTTATTATAAAGCCGACAATTATCAGAAATGTATCGAGGCGTGTGATGACCTTGTCATCTGGTTTAGAGATGGAAAATATGTCATTCGTGCACTGGAACTGAAGATGAAGCTGACAGAACTGACACCTTCCCAGCAAGAAATATACGAAGAGAATCTGCGTCCGCCTGTACAGGAAAAAGAGAAAACTGCGGAAAGTACAACTCAGGAAAAGAAAGAGGCAGTTGTAAGAGATGAAAAACCGCAGAAGATAGAGATCTCTGTGCAGAAAGATAAGCCTAAGAAGCGTAAGTTCAAAAAGGCAGAGGCACCTGCAGAAGAGGCTATACCTAAGACGGAAGAAGCGATTGATTGGGAAGCGATTCTGAAGAAGGGTGAGTCTGAAAAGGAACAGGTAGTTGCTGAGGAAGCTGCGCCTGAGGAGACAGCGCCTGAGAAGACAGAAACACCTGATTGGGAAGCAATCCTGAAGAAGGGTGAGTCTGAGACAGAAGAAAACTCAAATGAGGAAGAGGCTTCGATTGGCGATGAGAGGAATTTTCAGAAGAAAATTACAGCTGGTATTCGTGATATCTTTAAGAGACACTTCAAACCTGCAGAAGAAGATATTTATAAACCGGAAGAAGAATTGAAAGTGATGTATACAGCAGGAAAAATTAATTATTCGGATGTAATCCCTGAACGGGTGCTTCCGGATGACGTTCCTGCCCTTGAACCGGAAATTATCAGAGAAGAACCTATCGTAGAATCTGTGGCACAGCCTAAGAAAGTCGAAGAAGTACCAGAGCTGGAACCGGAAGTGATGAAAGAAGAGCCTGTGGCAGAGCTAGAGGCAGAAATCATCGAGGAAGAGCCTGCAGCAGAGCCAGAGACGGAAATCGTCGAGGAGGAGCCTGTAGCAGAGCCAGAGACGGAAATCGTCGAGGAAGAGCCTATAGAAGAGCCAGAGACGGAAATCGTCGAGGAAGAGCCTATAGAAGAGCCAGAGGCGGAAATCGTCGAGGAGGAGCCTGTAGAAGAGCCAGAGACGGAAATCATCGAGGAGGAGCCTGCAGAAGAGCCAGAGGATATAGAGAAACCAGTTGAGGAAACTCAGGTTATACCAGAGATTCCGAAATTGAATATTCCGAAGGTGAACGTGAATGAAACTGCAAAAGTGGAAGATCTTTCGATTGAGGACAAGCTGTCCTTTAATCTTGAGGATACCATCCTGGCTGCGGCTGCAAAGCAGGGAATTCCAGTTCCAGAAAAATCTTCTGAGGAAGTAGAACCAGAGCCGGAAGACGAAGCCGAAGAACTCATGGAACAGCCGGTTGAGGTTTATGTGGAAGAAACCATCGAGGAGGAACTTCCAGAAGAAGAGACTGTGGAAGAAATCATCGAAGAGGAACTCCCAGAAGAAGAGACTGTGGAAGAAACCATCGAAGAGGAACTCTCAGAAGAAGAGACTGTGGAAGAAATCATCGAAGAACAACTCCCAGAAGAAGAGATTGTGGAAGAAATCATCGAAGAGGAACTTCCAGAAGAAGAAACCATCCAAGCACAACCAGAACTCGAGCCAGAGCCAGAATTTTCCGAAGAGGAAGCACTGCTGCGATTCATTGATGAGCACAGCAGTGGTGCGAACGCAAAAAATCGTGAGCTTATTCCGAGGGAAGCCGTTTTGGATGACGAAGAGCAAAAACTGTTTAAGTATTTTTCTTCCATCCCCGGTATGGAGAAGCAGCTCGTTGATGTGCTGATAGATACACAGATGGCAGCAGCGGATTTCACGTCCTCCACAGGAAATGTCATTATTATGGGAAATCGCGAAAGTGGAAAAACAACACTTTCTGAACTTCTGGTGAAGGCAATCTGCCGTGAACTGAAAATACCGGCTGCGAAGATTGCAAAAGTCACTGCACAGCAGCTGAATGGAAAAGACATTGGAAAAATAGTTGCGCAGCTGTCTGGTGGATTCCTTTTGATTCAGGATATGAACCAGATGGACGCAGAGACAGTCGAAGCATTGAACCAGGCTATGGAGACTCCAACAGAAGGGCTGACTGTGATTATTGAAGACGAGAAGATCGGAATGCGCAAATTCATTGCCAGAAATCCGAAACTGATTGAGAAATTTACTTCAAGAATTGCAATTCCTGTATTTACAAACGATGAACTGGTGAACTTTGCTAAGATTTATACGAATGAAGCTGGATATAAGATTGATGAGATGGGAATTCTTGCACTGTACTCTCTAATCAGCGACAACCAGAAGGAAGATGAACCGATGACGGTTGGCGGTGTAAAGAGGCTTGTCGATGACGCAATCTCAAAAGCAGAGAGCGGAACAAGAAAGCTGCAGAGAAATCTATCGAAATCGAGACTGGACAGAGATGGATTTGTGATCCTCTATGAAAAAGATTTCAAATAACGAACAGGAGACATGTTATATGACCAAACCTTATCTGGGAGATCCAAAGCATACCATAGAAGTTCTGCAAAAGTATGATTTTGCCTTTCAAAAAAGGTTTGGTCAGAACTTTTTGATTGATACACATGTTTTGGACAAAATTATCGCGGCATCCCAAATCACAAAAGACGATTTTGTGCTGGAAATCGGACCCGGAATCGGAACGATGACACAATATCTGTCTGTGGCCGCAAGAGAAGTCGTGGCAGTGGAGATCGATAAGACGCTGATTCCGATTCTGGAGGATACCCTTTCGGAGTTTCCAAACGTTACGGTAATCAATGACGATATTCTCAAGGTAGACGTTGCCAAAATCGCCAGAGAACGCAATGGAGGAAGACCAGTCAAGGTCGTGGCAAATCTGCCGTATTACATTACGACCCCGATCATTATGGGTCTGTTTGAAAATCAGGTTCCGCTCGACTCCATTACCATTATGGTACAGAAGGAAGTTGCCGACCGCATGAAGACGGGACCGGGCTCTAAGGATTACGGAGCCTTGTCACTTGCTGTACAGTATTATGCCAAGCCGGAAATTGTGGCCAATGTGCCGCCGAACTGTTTTATGCCGAGGCCGAAGGTGGGAAGTGCTGTGATTCGTCTGACGAGATATGAACAGCCGCCGGTCTTCGTAAAAGACGAGCATTTGATGTTTCGGATTATCCGGGCATCCTTCAACCAGAGAAGAAAGACACTTATGAACGGACTGAAAAATTCCGGGGAACTTTCTTTTTCGAAGGAAGAAATTGAGGCTGCCATTGAAACATGTGGGCTTTCCCCTTCTGTGAGGGGAGAGGCACTCACTCTGGAGCAGTTTGCAGCATTGACAAATGCATTTATAACTGAATAGAGAGCAACAAAAAAGAAGCTCGGGCGAGCTTCTTTTTACATTAAAGGAAGGAGAGTCGATATAAAATCGACATATGAAAAAGAAATTGATAAAAATAATTGTTGGTTGTTATTATTTTTATGGTTATAGTATATCCACTAAATATGATAAAACAATGTGTAACTTATGAAGAAATCATGAACGAATGTCAAAAGATTTGTGAATGAGAATTGAGAAAATCATTGACACAAATATGAACTCCGCCCAAAAATTCAGATATATCCTGATATTCACCGGTAATGAGTGAAAAATCCCTGCCAAGAAAGTTATGAATCTGCGATTGAATCCGTTCACAGATTCCGGGAATATTCGTAGAGAAAGAGCTGTTTAGGATGATAATGTCCGGATTTAACGTATTTAAAATATTGTTCAGCCCGATGGACATATACAAAATAAAGCGATCAATCAGGGAAATTGCTGTCGGGTCTGCATTATGGTAATCACGGATAAATTTTTCAAGCGTTACAAATGAATAATTTTTTTCACGGGCATATTCCTCTAAAATCGCTTTTTCGGAAGCATATTGCTCCAGGCAGCCATGATTGCCGCAGGGGCACGGCCGTCCCTCGGGAAACAGAATCGTGTGGCCGATCTCGCCCGCAAAGCCATCTTTTCCCCGAAACAGAATTCCATCCATCATAATTCCCATACCAATACCGGAATGCACATTGATATACATGAGATTTTTCTGGGAGTAGTGGTAGGCAGACTCTCCCAGCACGCACAGGTTGGCTTCGTTTTCCGCAAACACAGGGATGTGGAAGCGTTTGGTCAGAATCTCCGCTATATTTTTGTGTTCGATTGTATAGTAAGGTGTAAACTGAATTTCGTTGTTGTTGACGACACCGTGGATACCCATGCAGATTCCAATCACACCATACGTGCTCTCAGGAATGGAGTATAGTGTCTTTTGGATGATTCTGCTTAGATACTCTTCCGTGATTACTTTCTCCTGGCGCGGATATTCTTTCACAATACAGTTTTCTCCCTTTAAGTCAGAAATCATCACGGAAGTTTTATCCAGCGCAAGATCCATCGAAATCACATTGCCGCAGCTTTGATGGAAACGAAGCAGGATGGGTTTTCTGCCCTTTGTGGTATCTGCGCTTCCAATTTCCTCCACCAGCTCCAGATCAATCAGCTCCTGAACGATGGCAGATATCGTTGCTTTGGTAAGATGCAGCTTTTTGGAAAGATTTGCTCTGGACAGGGGATTATTGTGGATAATGGTGTCTAATACAAGTCTTCGGTTCATATCCCGAATATATTCCTGACTGCCTGTAATCATGAGAGGCCTCCTTTTCTTGTCGTTTTCACTGTTTCTGGATTACAGTATACCATAAAATAGAGAAAAGCTTCAGAAACATTTCACAGAATCTTTAGAAATAGAGGTTGACATCTATGGTATACTTAGAAAAGGTTAGGTGGGGTCTAACCCCATCTAACCCTGGTGTGCTTGCAAAAATAGGAGGTAATGAAGTATGAAATGGAGAAAGAAAACCGCTGCTTTGTTGGCTGCGATCATGATGCTGATGGCACCGGTGACTGTTATGGCGGACAGCATAGACACTTCGTCAAATAAACCATATATTTCCCTTGGTGCAGATTTGAACAGTACGGAGATGGAAACGGTTCTGCAGCTTCTCGGAGTATCGGAGGAAGAACTTTCCAATTACACTGTTGTAAAAATCACAAACAGTATGGAACATGAATATCTGGATTCTTATATGAGCTCCAGTCTGATCGGTTCGAGAGCCTTGTCTTCCGTGCTCGTTCGAGGCGAGAAGGAAGGCTACGGAATCAAAGTAACGACAAAAAATATCTCTTACTGTACCGTAGGTATGTATCAGAATGCTCTCGCTACGGCCGGTATTACAAATGCGGACATTACGGTTGTAGGTCCGTTTAAGATTTCCGGAACAGCCGGTCTGGTAGGCGTGATCAAAGCTTATGAAAACATGACAGGCGAGCAGGTGGATGAGGAGAAGGTGGAAGCTGCCACGAATGAGCTTGTGGTAACGAGTGACATTGCAGAAAATATCGGTGACAGCGAGAAGGCCGAGGAACTTGTAGGATTTATTAAAAATGAAGTCGCATCAAATGATTATACGGAAGAGGAAATGTCGGCACTGGTAGATGAGGCAGCCTCTGAAATGCAGGTGTCCCTCAGTGATGAGGACAAGCAGAATATTCTGGATCTGATGGATAAAGTCAAAGGGCTGGACATCGATGTCACACAGCTTCAGGAACAGGTGGAAGGCCTTTACAGCAAATTGCAGGGAATGGATCTGCATATCAACCTGGATTCCGAGGAAACAAAGAGCTTTTTGTCAAATTTATGGGACAAAATTGTGGGATTCTTCAATGATTTACTAGGATAAAGTTGGAGTAAAATGGAAAAGTATAGTATAATTTTACAAAAAAAGTGTAAAAAAAGAGTTAAAATTGTGTATTATACCGAATGTTCACATTTTGTTCATAAAATGTTTATAGTATGCTCATAACTCATTGTTATGATATAAACAGTTCGAAAGAACAACTCAAATATAAAGGTAATGTTTTCATTACACATATAAATTTTTTCATAATAATTGCCCGGGCAGACATGTCCGGGCACTCCTCATTTTTGTAGAGAATTCCTTTGGGAGTTCTTTTTTTTTCTCTGGTAATTTCGTATAAATTCTTCCTGTTCCCTGTTGTCCTCTTCGCGGTCATAAGGGGTGGAAATTCGGATGCAGGAATAAATAAGCAGAAAAAATAATACAAAAATAGTAAAGATAAAAATTGCAAAAATAATCACAGAGACTCCTTTGATGATAAATCCATGTAAAATAATGTATGCCAAAACGAAGAAAGATATGTGGATTTTTTACAAATTTTACGACCTATGGGGGAGTAAAGTGCTATTTATTACATAAATTATGTCGATGGTGCAATTAATCTTGAATCCTAAAAAGATTGATGCTAGTATAAAAAAAAACAACATCATTGAGATTAACATGAGTAAAGGAGTAATTCATGTGAAGATAATTGATGTACATGCGCATATTCTTCCGGGGCTGGATGACGGTTCGTCTGATGAAGAGAAGAGTATGGAAATGATAAAGATGGCAGAAAGCCAGGGAATTACAACGATTATAGCAACCCCTCACTATTCACACTACTTTCAGAGCAGCCGGCAGGACGTTCTTGCGGTTTATGAAAAGTTGATGGCTTATATAAAGAGTGAGGGTGATTGTGCTATACAGATTTATACGGGGCAGGAGATTCTGTATTCGGAGGATGTTCCTGACAAACTGGCGGCGGGAGAACTGATGACGCTGGCAGACAGCCGGTATGTTCTCATAGAATTTTTGCCATTCGATTCTTATTCTAAGATTTTTCGTGCAGCAGGTATGGTTGCCATGGCCGGATATCGGATGATTCTGGCCCATGCGGAGAGGTATGAATGTCTGAGAGATCCGGACAAGATGCAGGAGCTTCTTGAGGCCGGGGTGAAGATTCAGATGAACTACAGACCCATCGGAGGCAAATGGTACAACGATACAACCAGATGGTGCCGGAAAATGCTCAAAGAAGGAAACATACATTTTCTTGGAACAGATATGCACAACATGGACAGCAGAAAACCTGATATCAAATCAGCTGTTCATTGGATGACGAAGCATCTGGACGAGGAATATATGCAGGACATCTGCTATAGAAACGCAGAGCAAGTCCTGAATGATAAACAAATAAAAAGGTAAAGGGGAGAGCGATGGAAAGAAATTTCAACAATGATGAAATCGATTTGAGAGAAATCTTTTTTGCTATCAGAAGAAAATTTCTGGTTATTGTAGCAACAGGTCTTTTCTTCGGCTGTCTGGCATGTGTTTTTACAAAGTTTTTTATGACGCCGATCTATACATCCACATCCAGTATGCTGGTATTGCCGAAAGAGACAACACAGGCTTCACCGGCAGATCTGCAGATGGGCAGTCAGCTGACGAACGACTATCGTGTTTTGATTACGAGTCGTCCGGTAGTTGAGGAGGTTATTGAGAACCTGAATCTGGATACAGACTATAAGACTCTGGTAGGGAGTGTTACCGTTGACAATCCAAGCGACACACGAATTCTGAATGTTACAGTTCAGAATCCGGATCCCCAGCTTGCCGCAGAGATTGTAAATGAGCTTTCCTCTGTTGCATCGGGTTTCATTGGAGACAAGATGGAAGTGACACCGCCTAAAATCATTCAGGAAGGTGAGATTCCGACGGTGAAGACTGGTCCGAGCATGATTAAAAATACATTACTGGGAATTCTGATTGGCTTTTTGATCAGCGGCGGAATTGTGGTGCTTATGACCATTATGGATGACACCATTAAATGCGAAGAGGATATTGAAAAATATCTTGGTATTCCAATGTTAGCAAGCGTTCCTGACAGAAAAGATTACATTGCAACAGGAAAAAAGAATAAAAAGAAGAAAAGGAAAAGAAAGTAATGGAACGAAGAGAAATCATTGATCCGAGAAAAATGGATTATTACTATGAAGAGGCTATGAAGACTCTTCGTACAAATGTTCTCTATTCAGGTAAGGATGTAAAGACAATCCTGATTACCAGTTACTTTCCGAATGAAGGAAAGAGTGATATCGCTATGCAGCTTGCCAAAGAGCTGGGAAGCATGGGAAAAAGAGTCCTGCTTTTTGATGCCGATATCCGAAAATCAGCGATGGTCAGAAGATATTCGATTGAAGGAGAGACAAAGGGTCTGTCTCAGTATCTGAGCGGCCAGGCAGAGGTTAAAGATATCTTATATGCCAGCAACTATAAAAATATGGATATTGTGTTTGCAGGTCCGACGGTTCCAAATCCTTCCGAGCTTCTGGAGGAGCAGGCATTGACAATTCTGCTGAAGGAACTGCGAAAATATTACCACTACATTATTATTGACTGTCCGCCTCTTGGCAGTGTCATCGATGCAGCCATTGTTGCAAAACAGTGTGACGGTGCGATATTGATTATTGAGAGCGAAAGAGTCAGCTACAAGGAAGCACAGAGAGCGCAGGATCAGCTCAGAAAAGCGGACTGTAAGGTTCTCGGTGCTGTATTAAATAAAGTGGATACAAAGAAAGACAAATACTACCATAAGTACAGCTATTACTATGCAGATAAGAAGAAAGGTTGAAAGAGTAGAGAATTATGAGGCGAGTATTAAAAACATTTCTGATGCTGCTTCTGTGTGCTCTGTTATTTGGTCTTCTGTCCTATCTGCTGCTTGATTACCGGCAAGAGGTAGTCAGGGAAAGAGAGCGGCTGGAAAAACTCGCATCAGAACAAAAAGAAGGAAAGTCAGAAGAAGACTCTCCGAAAGAAGAGGCAGAGGAGGATTCCAAAGAAGAACCATCCGAAGAATCCACCGAAGCTTCAGAATCCACAGAGGCTTCAGTGGAGGAAGAAACAGAGGAAGCTTCAGAAGAGCCAAAGGAACCGGCTGAGGGAATTGCCTGCTGGGGTGATGAGCTGTTGAGTACGCAGGACGCAGTCACAAATTCCTATACGGTTGTTTTGCAGAACTTACTGACGACGCAGGGATACAACATTCCGGTGGTCAATAAGACACTGACAGAAACCTGCAGCCTGACTGTCATGAAGATGGCAGGTATTCCTATGACAGATATCGACGCTTACATAGCGAAGCATCAGGCGGCAGCCAATGGTGCACAGCTTCCGATCACGGAAGGCTCCACACGAAATCTGACTGCAGAGCAGATGACAAGAACGGATCAGAATTATATTCCGGTGTTGTTTATGGGATATTATGGCGGCTGGAATTACGACACAAACGAGCTGATTGAACAGCAGCAGAAGGTTCTCGATACATTCGGAGAATACAAAGATTCCTACATCATTGTGGGTCTTGCACCTGCAGACGGAAGAGTCCCTGTAGATCAGTACGATGCAGACATGAAGGCGGCATGGGGAGATCATTATGTTGCCTGCTCTGAAGTATGTACGCAAGTTGCTCTGTCTTATGAAGGTCAGCAGGAAATTGCACAGGCAGTGTTTGATAAGATGGTGGAACTTCAGTATATTCAGAAGGCAAGCTAAGGTTAGGGAATAAAGTTATATCGATAAGAAGAGCAAGAAGAAATAATGAAATGGAGAATGGGGCTGACTGACAATCCTTCGGTTGTCTCTCAGTTCCTTTTAATACCAAATGTGAATTATTACTTGTGCAGAGTGCCTTTGTCCACATTTTGATAAAGACACTGTGGAAAAGTAGTAAGCACGAAAAGGGAAGAGGAGGAACATGTATCAAAAAAGTTCTCAAGGATGGCTAAAACACTTCGATTTTATGATTCTTGATATTGTATGTCTCCAGATATCGTTCTGGCTGGCATATGCGATACGGCAGGGAATACATATAAATATTCCGTACAGAAACTCGATGTATCTGCGGATGAGTATTATACTTGTGGCAATCGACCTGCTTGTGATTCTCTTTTTTGGTTCTATGAGAAACGTTCTCAAAAGAGGATATTATCAGGAACTTGCCATAACAGTCAAGCATGTCTGCCTGGTCGAGATGCTCAGTATTTTATACCTGTTTACCTCGAAAGAGGCACAGAATTACTCAAGAATCATTCTGTATCTGACAGGAGGAATCTATATTGCATTGGGGTATCTGGGTCGTCTTTTATGGAAACAGTATCTGAAAAAAAGAAGACTGGACAGCGACAGGCGTTCACTTCTGATTGTGACAACTGATGACAGGGTGAAGGCGATTAGCGAAAATATCATCGAGAATAACTATGAAGCTTTTCGTATTGCCGGCATTGCCCTGGTAAACAAGTCTATGAGTGGAGAATCAATAAAGGATATACCGATTGTGGCGGACCGTGATACAGTCGTGGAGTATGTCTGCCACGAATGGGTGGATGAGGTATTCCTTGATCTTCCGGAAGATGAGTCTTATCCTCAGAAACTGATAGAACAGTTCTCTGAAATGGGAGTAACGGTTCATATGAGGCTTCTGAAAACTTCCAGTCTGGAAGGTAAGAAGCAGTTTGTGGAACGCATGGGGAATTACACAGTGCTCACGACAACGATCAATACAGTCACGACGAAGCAGATGTTTTTGAAGAGACTGCTTGATATTGCAGGAGGTCTGGCAGGATGTATGATTACATTGATTTTGTCTATCTTCCTGGCACCTGCGATTTACATAAAATCTCCGGGACCGATCTTCTTTTCACAGGAGAGGGTAGGGAAAAACGGAAAGCGATTTAAAATGTATAAGTTCCGCAGCATGTACATGGATGCCGAGGAGCGAAAGAAAGAGCTGATGAAGGAAAACCGGGTGAAGGACGGCATGATGTTCAAGCTGGAATGGGATCCGCGAATCATTGGCTGTAAAAAATTGCCGGATGGTACGATGAAAAAGGGAATCGGCAATTATATCCGGGATTTCAGCCTGGATGAATTTCCACAGTTTTTTAATGTGCTGAAAGGCGATATGAGTCTGGTGGGTACACGTCCGCCGACCATTGACGAATGGGAAAAATACGATCTTCACCACAGAGCGCGCCTTGCGATCAAGCCGGGAGTTACTGGTATGTGGCAGGTCAGCGGCCGAAGCAATATTACTGATTTTGAGGAAGTTGTGAATCTGGATCGGGAGTATATCAACCAGTGGAGTCTTGGACTGGATATGAAAATATTGGTGAAGACGGTGATGGTGGTGTTTAAAAAAGAAGGTTCGATGTAAAGAACAAAAACAATAAGTAGGATTGAAAAAATAAATTGTAATGTTGTAACTGTTGTGATATATTAAAACCGAATCGGTCTAGACCGATTCGGAAGATATAAAAAGGCGACAAAAGACAACAAATAATAAAAATTTTAAAAGATATGAAAATGAAAAACATAAAGGGCGATAAAAGGAAACCAAAAACAGAGGAGAAAGTATTATGAAAAATTACACGATTGCAGTTGCCGGTACCGGCTATGTTGGCCTTTCGATAGCCGCACTGCTGTCTGTTATACCGGAGTGCCACATAGCATCAAAAGACTACTGCATCAAAGGGACAGGTGGCAAAGAGGCTTGATGGATTGTCTTATCAAGCACCATAATTTGATTGCCAACCCACACTATGGACTATTGGGACTCGTAACAATGTGCTATCAGCTTATGGTTGAATTACTTGGGCCTATATTT
>JALFVM010000115.1 GCA_022787145.1 Lachnospiraceae bacterium
CTTTTTCTTCAGTTTCTCCTCAAGGCTCTTCTTCTTTTTAATCCGATGCTGAATATGATGGATCGGTTTGCTGGAAGATTCGCCATATAAATTATGATTCAGTACATCCAGTCTCGTCAGCAGGATTTGTTTGGCATCTTCATAAGACTGAATAAACTCATGATATTGTTCATTTGTCATCTTATCTTTACCCTCTCTTTGGCTTTTCAGCCTCCTTCGCATTACCTGCCAATGATACTGGAAAAATATGTACAAACAATGGATTTTTTCTTATAAAAAAATAAAATTTCCAACCTCTTTCTTTTCGTGTTCTGACAAGTTGTTTTTCAAAGTACCCATGTTCTAGCACCAGATTAGATAAACCATCGTCAGACAAAGTCCAATTCCCACTAGCATCAATCCAAAAGACAAGCTTCTCTGAATGATCTTATTGGTTTCTTTGACTTCCTCATTTTTCACAGCCAGAATATGAACGTAATTCCTGTCTTTTGGACGCTTACGATCCCATGTATGATTGCCAAGATTCTGCAATCTGTTCAGGAACTTTCCTGTGTGCTCTGTGAATGCATTCCCTTCCGGACGTTCATACGGAAGAGGACTGTCACAGTAAATCGTTCTTCGCAAAACCAATACCGCCAAATCAAGAAAGCTGTCCATAATCCTGCATACCACACCGCATACCAGCGGAAGAAACTGAAGAAGAACAGGTCGGTAAATAAGGTTTTCCAGATCCAGCCACTTCGGCCAGATATTCACATAGCTGCGGATTCTTCCTCCTGTTTCTTTCATCAGATATCGACGAATCACCAGCAGATAAACCACAGCACCAATCGCAATAGAGATTGCCGCACCGGAAAGGTTTTTCAGGCTGAAATAGGCAACTGCATGACCTTCCTCTTCCAGATGCATGAGTCCCTGACCAATCGCTGCTGCACGGTCCATAATCCTATGCGGGAACAGTCCCCAAATAAACAACAGAATCGCACTGATTCCAAGTGCCATACCACTTTGAAGATTCATGTATGATTTCCTATGGTCGAACTTACTCTGCACCTGTGCACTCTCGTTGCTTTCCACAAAGATAGCCACATAGAGTTTTGTCATATAACCCACAGTAAGGCCACCGCTAAACAAGAACAGATACTCGACTGCGTGCATCACCCAGCCTCCGCCGTACTCTACAATACTTTCATGAATCAGCGTCTTACTGATATAGCCGCCAAAGAAGGGGATGCCTCCGATTGCCAGCGCCCCCACCAGAAAGATTACTTTCAGCAGCGGTTTCTTTCTTCCAAATCCCCGAATGTCATTGAGATTCAGAGCGTGTGTATTCATAAAGATGACGCCTGCGGCCATAAACAGAACAAGTTTGATCATGGAATGGTTGACCATGTGAAGCAGTGTTCCGTGTACGGCCAGAGCATTTTCTTCACGGAGCAGTCCCTGCATGCCCACACCGACAAGAATAAATCCAATCTGAGACATGGACGAACAGGCCAGTGTCCGCTTTAAATCAATCGAAAATACTGCCAGCAAAGCACCTCCAAACATTGTCAGCACTCCGATTCCCAAAATCATTCTGCCCCAGACAGCATCGTGCAAAAACAGATTGCTGCTGATAATGAGAATACCAAAAATACCTGTTTTTGTAAGGATACCGGACAACAGAGCGGATGCCGGGGCAGGCGCCACCGGATGCGCTTTCGGCAGCCAGATGTGGAGTGGAAAAGCACCTGCTTTTGCTCCAAATCCCACAAGCATGCAGATACCTGCCGCATAGAGGATTTCTTTTTCCTCACACGCACGGACAGCTGGCAGCAATTCAGAGATTCTCAAGGTTCCAAGCTCGCGGTACAGAAGGAACAATCCCATCAGCATGACCAGTCCACCGATGACTGCAACTGCCAGATAAGTAGCTGCCGCCCGCAGCGATTCCTTATCTTCTTCCTGTGCCACCCACACATAGGAAGTAAACGACATGATTTCAAAGAAAATAAAGGTGGTATACAAATCTGCCGACAAAAATACGCCCATCGTTGCGCCGAGTGTCAGAAGCAAAAACAGATAAAATCGGTTCCGATTCTCATGATGCTGAAAATACTCTCTGGAAAGAAGTGTAGTCATCATCCACATCAGAGCCGCCACCATGCTATAAATCACACGAAATCCGTCCAGTATAAAATTCAAACCGAATCCACAGATTTCGGGAATAAACACCTGCACCATGCTTTCCCCGCCTGCACCGACACCTCTAAGGCCCAAAAACCCCAGAAGCACTGCCAGAGTAAACTCACTGACCACCACAAATTCTGCCAGGTAATTACGATAATCCTCCCGGTATCTTCCTGCGATATAGGAAAGGATTCCACCGAGAAACGGATAAAATACAAGACTTACTAACATAAGATTCATTTTCCCAACTCCCTTCCTAATTCATTGTCGCTGCGATGGACTCCAGTGCTGTCATGACCGGCTCTGAGTGCAGACCAAACGCAAACATGGCAATGACAAAAATCACCAGAGGGAGAATCATCATCCAATTCGGATCTTCCACATCGGAAATTGTACTGTAATCAAACTCTTTGCCCGGGAAAAACGCCCGGATGGAAATAGTCATCATATAAATCGCTGTCAGAATTGCAGATACCATAAGAAAAGCAATTCCTATATAGGCAAGAGGATTTTCACTTTCGATCGCAGCTTTGGCAAGGTTCCATTTGCTGACAAACCCGCAAAGTCCCGGAACGCCCATCAGTGCCAGTCCGGAAATGGTAAAGATCAAAAATATCTTCGGCATTTTGCGCCCGAATCCATTCAGTTCATAAATGTAGTTCCTTCCGGTCTTATAAATCACAGCACCGGCACAGAAGAACGCACAGATTTTCATCACTGCATGGAAAACCATATGACTCAGACCACCCACCAGTCCAAGCGGTGTCATTAAGGCAGCGCCAAACAAAATATAAGAAAGATTGCTGACGGTAGACCACGCAAGCCTTCGTTTCAAATGTGTTTCTTTCAGTGCCCTGCTGCATCCATATACAATCGTAAAAATCGTCAGTCCCAGCACGATCGTCTGCGCCCACGTTCCCCGAAGAAGTTCCGTGCCGAAACTGTAGTACGTCACACGGATTACCGTAAATGCACCCGCTTTTACTACTGCTACCGCATGAAGCAGTGCGGTGACGGGAGTAGGTGCTACACCGGCTTTCGGCAGCCACGCAGAAAACGGAAACATTGCCGCCTTCACGCTGAAACCGCAGAAACACAGCACATAGATCAACAACAGAAAATTCTGTTTATCTCCAACCTTTGCGAGATCTATGACACCGCCTGGCACAAATACAGAAGTCGTTCCAAACGTGAGAATCGCAACCATACCGATAAAAGCAAACGCCGCACCGCCCAGAGAATAATAAAGGTAAGTCCGGCTGGCCAGGATTGCCTCTCTGGTCAGCGTATGCATAATCAGCGGCAGCGTCACAAGGCTCAGCATTTCATAGAAGAAATACATCGCCACAATATCCTCTGCCAGTGCAATTCCAAGCGTCACTCCATATGTCACCACATAAAACATAAAGAAATATGTTTCATGATTTTCATGTTTCATATATTCAAACGAATACAGCGTCGCAAGCGGCCACAATGCCGACACGATTCCGGCAAACACTGTTCCAAGTCCGTCCAGCCGGAAACTGACACTTAAATTCCCCGTAAAATGAAACAGAACAAAGGCTTCCTCAGGCTGAGCCAAAAGCAGCGCCCACACCAGCACAGAAGTAACCAGTGTCACGCTTTCCACATAAAACGCCATTTGTTTTCTGTTTTTAAAGGGAAGCAGCGGAATCGGTGCCCCAAAGATAATGGGGAGCAAAACTACAACGACCATCATAACAGCATTCATTTTTTTCTCCCCCTTTCTACATCAGACCAGAAACCAGCTGCACGATATACTTCGTCAGTGGATTCGGAAAAATCCCAAAAATGAATGTCAAAGCAGCAAGAATTGCCATAGGCACCAACATGAAGCCCGGCGGCTCCTCATCCCCTGGGGTTCCCTGCTGGTATCTTGGATCCTTTCCAGGTAAAAAACCTTTCATCGTAACAGGCAGCAGATATCCTGCCGTTAACAGCGCACTGATCAAAAGCACAATCGGGCCAAGCCATCGAAATACACCGAACTTTGCCTGCTGTACCCCTTGCAGTGCCCCCTGCGCCAGATACCATTTACTGATAAAGCCGCTGGCTGGTGGAATTCCAATCAGTGCCAGTGAGGCAAACGTATAGCACCACAGCGTTTTTGGCATACGTTTTCCAATTCCCGTCAGTTCATCGACTCTGGATTTATCACCTTCCAGAATAAACACACCTGCACTCAGAAAGAGTGTCGCTTTGATCAGCGCATGAAAAACGGTATGCAAAAGTGCTCCTGTCATTCCTGTCGGATTCAAAAGTGCCAATCCAAACAAAATATAGGAAACCTGGCTGACGGTCGAATAAGCCAGCCGCCTTTTGAGTACCGGTTCCCGATAGGCCATCATAGACCCCATAAAAATCGTCAGAAGTGTCAAGATAATCCATGCAGTCTGCACCCAGGTTCCTCTGATAAAATCAGGACCTACAATGTAGTAGACTGTACGGATTGTCGCAAGGACACCGCCCTTTACAAGAATACCGGAAAACACCGCTGATATTGGTGATGGTGCCACCGGATGGGCGGCCGGAAGCCACGAATGCAGCGGAAACATACCTGCCTTTGCCCCGAATCCCACAAGCATCACAAATACTGCAATCAGAAGAATGGTTCGATGATCCTGGGCTGCAGTAAGATTCAAAGTTCCACCCGATGTAAAGGTGAGTGTATCACAATAGCGATACAGGAAGAATATTCCAAACAGTCCCATATATGCACCGCAAAGGGAATAAAACAAATATTTCAAAGTTCCGATCATGGCACCTTTGGAACCATGATGCAGCACCATCGGGGCAGAAGTCAGCGTCATCAATTCATAAAAGAAATACAACGTCACAAGATTTCCGGAAAAATCCAATGCAATCACGACGCCATATACCAAAAGGAAAAAGCCAAAGAAGCCCGTTTCCTTTCCCTCATGTTGGATATAAATAAATCCATAACTTCCCGCACACACCCACACAATACTTGTAAATGTCACAAAAATCCGACTGATGCCGTCAATATGAAAATAAATAGGAATCTCTTCCATCAGATAAAACAATGTCAAACTTTTTTCGCCTGTCCAGACTGCCGCCACAGCGAGAACTGCCGATATCAGCAGTACCGTCCCAACAATCAGATGAAGGCGATGACGTTCTCCGGCACTGATCTGCACGTTTTCAGGATGCTTACGAAATGCAGCCATCAGCAGAAAAATCCCGGATATCACCGGCAGAAATACCGGTATTAAAATCCAACTATTCACGTTCTTTTCCTCCTATGTAAACATCTTAAGCAAACATTCCAAGACCGCTTTGAAGCGCCGCAACAATCGGTTCTGAACAAAGTCCCAGAATCAGATTCAATATGATAAAGAGAATCAGTGCCACAGACTTGACCGGCTGTTCTTTTATAGAAATATTTTGATAGCCGTTTTTCTGAATTTCCTTTCTGGAAACAGGTGTATAAATACGAATCACCGTTTTCATGAAGTAAACAGCATTCAAAATGGTACTGATTGCCAATGCAATCAGTGTCGGAAGCATTTTGTATGTATTGTCCATACCGGCCTGCGCAAACAGAAGTTTGGAGATAAAGCCGCAAAACATGGGAATGCCGATCATAGACAGAGAGCCTGCTGTAAAGGCAATGCCCGCCAGTTTATTCCGATATCCTGCTCCTGTCAGTTTAAAAAAATCTGTGTGATTATCAGAAGCATCCGTAATTCCGGAAGCCGCCACAAACAACAACGCTTTTGTCGCTGCATGAGACAGAATGTGATAAAGACTTGCAATCACACCCGCCGTATTTCCGAGGCCAAAGCCCATATAAATATAACCAATCTGCGCAACAGAGGAATACGCAATCATTCGACGGATATTATTTTCCTGTATGGCACTGACCGATCCCATAATCATACCGGCAATACCGAACACAAATAAAATGTTCATGATTTTGCTGTCACATACAATGTCAAATCCAATGACGCGGAAGAAAATTTTTACCAACAAAAATACGTATCCCTTTGACACAAGTGAAGACAAAATTGCCGCAGAAGACACGGTCGAATATCCATAGGCATCCGGAAGCCAGGAATGAAACGGAAACAGCGCGCTTTTGATGGCAAGTCCCACACAAATCAGGCCTACCGAAACGAGAAGCGGCATATGATACATTCCCGTCTGCGCCAGAATCCGCACTTGTTCCTGTATATTGCTCATCAAAAGATGTCCTGTCAAATCGTAGATAAAACAAATACCAAGAAGCAAAAGACCAGAGCCCAAAAGACTCATAATCATATATCTGGTGGCCGCCTCAAGAGTGCGTCCATTCTGCTTGATCATAATCAAACCGCACGCAGAAATCGTGTTGATCTCCACGAAAACATAGGCAGTAAACAAGTCATTGGTATAAATCAGAGCCAGCAAAGAAGATAGCAAAAGATTCACCAGAACATAGTAAAGATTTTGCTTGGTATCCTCAAGCTTCTGCTCTCTTTCATACACGCCGCCCATCATACACAGAAGCATAATGATGCAGAAAAAGACAGCCATGAACGCTTCCAGTACACCCACACGGATTTCATTTCCCCAGGGTGCCGGAAAATGCCCCATCATATATACATAGGAAGTCCCGGACTGCATCACAAATGCCAGTACGGCACAGGACATCACCATGACGATACAAATCACTGCCTGATTGATCCGTTTGGCTTTTTTCCCACCTAAAATAGAACAAAGCGGACCGGAAAACAAGGAGAGGATAATCGTGATAAACGGAAAATTCTGTACAAACTGCATCACAATCCCTCCTTCTTCAATCGTGTAGAAATCTCGTCCAGATTCAGCGTATGATATCTTCGATAGAGACGAATGGTAAGTGCAAGCATCAACGCCGTCACCGATACAGAAACAACGATTCCAGTCAGCACCAGACCACTTGGAATCGGATTGATATACGCCTCCATCGTCTGCACACCATTTGTCACGATGGGAGCTTTACGACCTTCCACATATCCTTTTAGCGCCAGAAACAGATACATAGCCGTATCCATAATATTCAGACCGATGATTTTCTTAATCAGATTTTTCTGCAAAAGCAGATTGGAAAAACCAATTCCAAAAAGGATCATTGCAGCCGCTTCTCCATAATTATTGAAAAGATTTGCAACATTCATATCAATAATCTCCTTTCCGGAACATCACATAAAACGTATACATCGTTCCTGCCACAACAATTCCTACGCAGATATTGAGAATCAAAATCAAGCCGCTGCTCAAAATGTCTCCCGGTGTTCCTTTTGGAATCACGCTTTCGATGTGGTTGGCACCGGTAAAAAAGGAATAACTTTTCGCCAGGGCATAGCATGCCAGAGCACAGAAACTGGAACGCTGATACGTTTTTCGGGTAAAGAAACGCTCTGTCTTTGCAAAGCCAAAGGCATTCAGATACAGGATGAGTCCTGCCCCTATGATTGCTCCGCCCGAAAAACCGCCTCCCGGTCCCAGATGTCCGCACAGTACAACATAAATACCAAAAATAAAAATCGGCGGTACCAAAAATCTGGCAGCCGTCTGAAGAATCACATCATTTTTCGGCTCGTAAAGGCGGTCTTCCTCCATCTCATAGCCCATGCCGCTTCGTCCTTTTTTGTCACCGTCAATACGAAGGAGAATCAAAACGGTACACGTTGCGATAAACAGTACATGAGATTCTCCCAGTGTATCAAACGCTCTGTAGTCAAGAATCATTCCTGTTACAATGTTCACGGAGCCTGTTTCCTGCAGACCATTTTCGATGTAGCGCTTTGATACCTCATTGTTTACCGGATTGGAAGCATCTCCAAAGCTCGGCAGATTCGACACTGCAATCAGAAGCATCAGAACCAGAAACAGGCAAAACAGCACACTGAGTACGCGATAAGCCTTTCTGAAAAAACGCACCTCCCGATTGCTTTTCAAATCATATACTTTTTCAAAACGCTGTTGTTCCTCTTTTTTCCTCTCAACAAGAAGTTCTTTGTCCTCTTCAAACGGTTTTTGCGGTTTCATTTCCACATTGTCCAGAAGAATTTCTTTTGAGCCATTCAGCCATTCTTTGAGGTGATAAGAAAGAGTCCGTTCATACTCTTTTTGCGGTACTTTTTTACTCATGTTCTTCCTCCTCTTCTTCTGTTTCCATAATGGCATGAATCTTTTTTAATGTGATAAAAAACAAAATACTCGTGACACCGGCACCTACTGCCGCCTCTGTAATTGCCAGATCAGGAGATTCCAGAAGAATCCAGATCACAGACATCACAAGACTGTAAGACATGAAAATCAAAATAGAATTCAGAAGATTTCTGGAAAAGCTTACGGAGATTGCGCAGACAATCAGAAATCCCAGCAAAATATATGTAAACACCTGCATACTATAACGCATCCTCCCTTTCCTTTTCCAGACCAGTTTCCTGTACTTCTTTCAACATTTTTTTCTGTTTTTCTTTCTCCAGTTCATCCAGCTTTATCACGCGATACTGTTTTTCTTTGTCTTCATTGGTCGTTACTTCCAGACGCGCAATCAGATGTGAAGACACCGGTGAAGAAAACCACAAAAATAAAATAACCAGAAAAAGCTTCAGGGTAGTAAAATTCCATCCACTCATAATCATCAGCCCTAAAAATGAAAAGCCGATTCCAAGTGTATCTCCCATAGCAGCCGCATGCATCCGGTTGAGCACATAGCGAAACCGAAAAACACCTGCCATTTCAATTGCAAAAATCCCCAATCCAAACAGCAGACATGCTGCTCCGATGAGAAAGCGCCCCCATTCAATCCATATCATTTTTTTCCTTCTCCTTTTTTCTCCTTTTTTTCATTTTTTGTTCCTGATATACCCCCATGTAAACCTTCGTCAGACAGACCACTGCCAGAAAACTAATCATGGCATAAATCAGACAGATATCCACAAGATATCCTTCCTGAAGCATCAATGCCAAAATTGCAATCATAACCATAATCATCGTTCCCATCATATTGGTGGCAACAATGCGGTCTGCAACCTTCGGTCCGATAATTGCACGAACCAGACACAGCACTACCATAACAGCCAGAAAAATCAATGCTGCGACAAAAAGCACATGTGAAGGTTTTTCGAGAGCAGTTGGGATATTTTCCATAACTGTTTTCCTTTCTACCATATAGTTTCTACTATCATCATTTGCTTTTTTCCATATCCGAAATCAGCTTCACAAATATGGAATCAGCCATTCCTACTGCCAGATCATCATCCAGACAGTGCACCACATACTCAGAATTCTCCAGCGATACCGTAATCGTTCCAGGAGTCAAAGTGATCGCATTCGCCACCATAGCCTTTCCCACTGAAGTTTCCATATCTGAATGAAAACTCACGAGAGCCGGCTCCACCTCCTCTTTTTCTGAGAGAATCATGTGCATGACTGCAAAATTCGCTTTGACGATCTCTTTGACCAGTACGCAGCAATACCGGATAAATTTTAATATCCTTCGGATATTCTGCTTTTCTTTTTCCACACTGTAATCCATAAACTTACATGTAAATGCAAAAATCCCCCCTGCAATCACAATGCCCAAAAGACAGATTTCCAGCGTGAAATTCCCGTTAAAAATAACCCAGAGCAAAAAATATAACAGATACATTGCCTTCTCCTTTCTTTCCTTTTTCCTTTTTTTGCCATAATTTGGCGTAATGTACCATAAGTATATCATATCACGTGGCAAAACAGCGTATTTTTTCATAAACAAAAATTGTATTTTGGGGTATTTTTCGTCATTTTTTCTATTTACATTGTATTTTTCGTCATACAATATCTACATTCACCCTTCATAGGAAAAACGGAAAATACTTGTGATTTCCCCCTTTTTCTATTACTATATTAAAGAGAACTATTTAGCAGTTCCAAGATTTATGTGGGTAAATCGAATGATAAGGAGGATTTTTACAATGCCACAAAGAACGGATATTCACAAAGTACTCATCATAGGTTCCGGTCCGATTGTCATCGGTCAGGCCTGCGAATTTGACTATTCCGGCACCCAGGCCTGCAAGGCGCTTCGCAAACTGGGTTACGAAATCGTTCTGGTCAATTCCAACCCGGCCACAATTATGACCGACCCGGAAACCGCTGATGTCACTTACATTGAACCGCTCAATGTAGAACGACTGGAGCAGATCATTGCCAAAGAACGTCCTGACGCACTTCTGCCAAACCTTGGCGGTCAGTCCGGACTGAATCTCTGCGCAGAGCTGAACAAAGCCGGTATTCTTGATAAATACAATGTCAAGGTCATCGGTGTTCAGGTAGATGCCATCGAACGAGGCGAGGATCGTATTGAATTTAAAAAGACGATGAATTCCCTGGGAATTGAAATGGCACGCAGTGAAGTTGCATACAGCGTGGAGGATGCGCTCAGAATTGCAGA
>JALFVM010000135.1 GCA_022787145.1 Lachnospiraceae bacterium
TCCGGAAGTGTCCAGTCGTTGCCTGGATTTGCTTTCAGCCAGTCGCGGGCAAACTGTTTGTCGAAGGATGGCTGGCCATGTCCTGGTTCATAGCCATCTGCCGGCCAGAAACGGGAGCTGTCCGGTGTCAGCATCTCATCACCGATGACGATGTTGCCGTTCTCATCAAGACCGAACTCAAATTTGGTATCGGCAATGATAATACCTCGGCTTAATGCGTAGTCTGCACATTTTTTGTACAGTGCGATGGTGCAGTCGCGAAGTTTTGTTGCGTACTCTTCGCCTTTTCCAGGGAAGTATTTCTCCAGATGAGCGATGCTCTGCTCGAAGGAGATGTTTTCATCGTGATCACCAATCTCAGCTTTTGTGGATGGTGTGTAGATTGGTTCAGGCAGTTTGTCGGACTCTTTCAGTCCTTCCGGCAGTTTGATGCCGCATACAGTGCCGTCTTTTTTATAATTTTCCCAGCCGCTTCCTGTAATATAGCCGCGCACGATACATTCGATCGGGAGCATTTCAAGCTTGCGGCACATCATGCTGTTGCCGTCAAACTGTGGCTGCTGGAAAAATTCCGGCATATCTTTTACATCAACAGAAATCATGTGGTTAGGAAGAATATCTTCTGTCAGATCAAACCAGAATTTGGACATCTGAGTAAGTACCGTTCCTTTTTTGGTTACGATATTTTTCAGAATAACATCGAAGCAGCTGATGCGGTCAGTTGCAACCATGATCAGACTGTCGCCGTTGTCATAAATCTCGCGAACTTTACCTTCTTTAATCGGTTTCATTGCTTCAGTACTCATAACATTACCTCACTGTATTAAAAAATTTGTAGTTCCTCTATCAACATAGTAAAACAGATTTTTCTCCAAAAATCAATAGTCTTGCGACGTTTTGTTACAAAAAAAAACCGTTGAAAAATGGGCGAACTTCAACGGTTGAAAGGTGGCTAAAGAAAAATTTTATGGGCGATAATATCCGCTGCCGTTTACCAGATAATAGGAAGTAACGGCCATTGCGATTTCGTGTTTGTTTTCATTCCAATATTTTTTTAATCTTTTTAACATAATAATTCCCTCCTTATTCATCTTTGTAATTGACTTTTTTCTTGTATCTATATCAACAGTGTCTCAACTGATGGTCTTATCATATGGGATTTTTGGAGAAAATATAAGGTGCAATATTAACAAAAAAGTAGTCGATATTGACTTTTGATGGGAATCGGAATAATATGATTTAGGTGTCAAAACTTTGATTACGGATTGTTTCGTGCTATGCACTTCTACAATCCTGCCCAGCATTCGCAATCTATGGGGCCCCTGCCCCTCTTCTTGCTCATGTGTGGGCGTGTCAACAAGGTATCTCTCCACTTACATGCAAGCATGACGTGGAACATACCTTTTGACACTGTAATCATAGCAAATGAATGGAGAAGAACTGCTATGGAAGAAAAGAGAGAAAATATTCGCTATGAAAATACAAAAGTGCCGAATGACAGAGGCTTTCAGATTCGATTTGTGACGATGGCACACAATGCATCGCTTCACTGGCACCGGGAAATGGAGATTCTCTATATATTAAATGGGAATGCGCAGGTGACACTGGAGGGAAGAAGCCATTATCTGAGAGCACTGGATTTGATGGTCATTGATTCGTCCCAGTTTCATGATGCGATTTATGCGCTTCCGCAGACGATGGGAATCTGTATTCATGTCTCCAAAGAATATCTGAAAAGATATCTGCCGGATATTGAGCAGATGCGCTTTTCGTGCAGCCCACAGGAAGTGGAGGCATCCGAGCAGGAGGCGTATATGAAATTGTGCGGCTATATGAAAGATTTGACGGTGTTGTATTTTCAACAGAAAAGTAGTTATCCGCTTGCCTGCAGTGCAGTGGTTTTGCAGATTATGGCTGGTCTTGTGGATCATTTCAGCCAGAAGATGTCTCAGGATATAGAGGTTTCCAGCGTGGACAATCTTGTACGTATGGAGCAGATTTTTCAATATGTAGAAGAACACTATAAGGAAGCGATCTCTTTGCAGGATGCTGCCGATATGCTGGGATTGAATAAAGAATATTTCTGCCGTTTTTTTAAGCACAATACCAGCATGACCTTTCTGCAGTATGTGAACCAGGTGCGGCTCAACCATATTTATCACGATCTTCTTCACACGGAGGGGAGCGTTCAGGAGATTATGGAGCGCCATGGGATGTACAATACGAAGGTGTTTTACCGCATGTTCAAGGAGACATATCACTATACACCGCGGGAGATGAAGAAAATGGCTGGGGATAGTGTGTATTTAAGCTGATGTTGATATAGCTTTGACATACCTGCGGTTTGTTGGTAAAATACTCAGTAAAATACGAAGGTAAAGAGGTTGGTAAGTATGACAAGTAAACTGACAAGAGACGAAGCATTTGTGTTACTTAGAAAATACAACAAGGAGCCATTTCACATTCAGCATGCGCTGACGGTTGAGGGCGTGATGCGCTGGTATGCGAAGGAACTGGGATACGGCGAAGAGGAGGAGTACTGGGGAATCACGGGACTTCTGCATGATATTGATTTTGAGCTGTATCCACAGGAGCATTGCCAGAAAGCACCGGAGCTTTTGTGGGAAGGCGGTGTTGATGAGAATATGATTTATTCTGTCTGCTCGCATGGATATGGCATCTGCTGTGATCTGGAGCCGAAGCACGAGATGGAGAAAGTGCTGTTTGCGGCAGATGAGCTGACGGGACTGATCTGGTCTGCGGCATTGATGCGCCCATCTAAGAGTGTGATGGATATGGAAGTCAAGAGTCTGAAGAAGAAATTCAAAGACAAGAAGTTTGCTGCAGGCTGCTCGAGAGATGTGATCCGCCAGGGCGCAGAGCGTCTTGGATGGGAGCTGGACGAGCTGTTTGAAAAGACAATCCTTGCCATGCGTTCCTGTGAGGCGCAGGTGGCAGAATTTATGGAATCCTACGAGGCTTAAGCGATGAAGAATTATCAGATTACGGAATGGGTGCATCATTTTATTGTGGAGCAGGTGAAGGAAGGTGATCTCTGCATCGATGCCACGATGGGAAAAGGTAACGACACCGTGCTCTTGTCGAAGCTGGCGGGAAAGACCGGTAAAGTGATTGGCTTTGATATTCAGCAGCAGGCGGTAGACAGTACCAGAGAACGGCTGCAAAGAGAGGCATGTCCGGAAAATTATGAATTACTGCTTGTGTCTCATGAGTATATGGCGTCGTATGCAAAAGAGGACAGTGTCTCCTGCATCATGTTTAATTTCGGGTATCTGCCGGGAGGCGATCACAGCAAGGCGACGAAGGCGGTAAGTAGTCTGGCAGCGATTGAGACGGGATTGAAGTTGCTGAAAAGAAAGGGTTTGATGAGTCTTTGTATTTACAGCGGTGGTGACAGTGGATTCGAGGAACGGGATGCGATTCTGGATTATGTGCAGAAACTGGATTTTCATCAATATCTTGTCATCCAGTCCGAGTATGTAAATCGCCCGAACAACCCGCCTATTCCTGTGCTGATTATAAAATTATAAAAACGGAGAGTATCATGAGTAATAATAAGAAAAAATTAGACAATCCTCTTTTTAAGAAGATTTTTATAGCAGTCTTCTGTCTGATTGCGGCAGTCACCGGATTTGGGTATAAACAGGGTGCCAGCCAGGAAGATGTGCGCAGAAGTGCAGAGCAGGCATATACGTATGTTCAGGAAATTCTGGAAGATCTGGATAATGTCGAAACCGTCGAGGAGATTCCGGAGTATGAGGGTGAGACGTATATTACCGTCAATGACAATGAGCCGGAATTTACCGAGGAGCAGCAAGAAGCGGAGCCTTACGAATATTACAGTGATTTGGACAGTCTTGACCGCTGTGGGTATGCGGAGGCAAAAATTACAGAAGATTTGATGCCGACGGAAAAGCGTGAGTCGATCAGTTCCGTCAAACCAAGCGGATGGCAAAATGAGAAATACGATTGTGTAGACGGACAGTACCTGTACAATCGCTGTCATCTGCTCGGATATCAGCTGACAGGAGAAAATGCCAACGAAAAGAACCTGATTACAGGAACACGCTATCTGAATGTGGATGGAATGCTGCCATTTGAGAACGAAGTGGCAACTTACATCAAAGACACAGGCAATGCCGTGCTGATGCGTGTGACACCCGTGTTTGAGGGAGATGAGCTGGTTGCCAGAGGCGTGCAGATGGAGGCACAGTCCGTTGAGGATGATGAGATCAGCTTTAATGTGTTTGTGTATAACATACAGCCAGGAGTAGAGATTGACTATGCCACCGGTGAGAGTCAGGAAGAGTAAAGGGCAGGGCAGAACAGGGGACAGGTTTGTGTCCGGAATAAATTCCGGACACAAACCTGTCCCCTGTTCTGTTCTGCCTAAATCTTAATTCGGTTTTCGTCGCGCCAGTGTTTGGGGGAAACTCCATACACATTTTTAAAAGCGCGTGAAAAATGCAGGGGATTGGGATAGCCGACGGCGTTTCCGATATCCCCGACGGATAATTGAGTCAGTTTCAGCAGTTCAGTTGCCTTGATCATTCGGTAGTTTAATAAAAACTGCTGGGGAGACTTGCCGACGGCATCGTGAAAAATCTTACCGAAATAGCTTCGGTTCAATTTGCAGGCAACTGCGATATCTTCTACGGAGATATCGTTCTGAAAGTTCTGCTCAATAAATGTAAGTGCTTCTTTGATGTAGAAGTCGCGCAGCTTGCTGCCCTTCGGAAGCACCAGATGTGCGGCGGAGCGGGTGAGGTAATCGACAAATAGAAACAGATGTCCGATCAGATGAAAGGAAGGTGCATCTTTGTTTTCCACGATGTAGGTCATTTCCTTCACCATATTTTCACGCAGGTCTTTGGAATGGGCACGATAGAGAGGTGTATCTGGAGAGAGACTGGCGATTTCCAGTGCTTCTCTGACGCGCAGTCCATCAAATTCCAGCCAGATATATTCCCAGGGATGATGATGGTCAGAGATGTAAGTGGTGATCTGACCCGGGAAAGCAAGGAATCCCTGTCCACTCTTAATTTGATAGGTTTTGGTATTGCCTTTGGCGTCATCGGCATAGAGTGTTCCTGTGCCGGAAAGCACATAGTGGAACAGGTAATGGTTGCGGGCAGCAGGACCGAAGGAATGAGATGGTTCACACTGTTCCCGTCCAAACTGATAAAGGCTGAGATCAACAAAATTTTCATTTGGAAAAATGGAAAAGACCAATTCATGCATAAAAAATTCCCCCCTCAAAAATGAATGATAAGCTCATTATAATTCATGATATATCAAAATGCTAGATTGATTTGCAATAATGTAAAAAAAACGGCATAAAGATATAAAATCTCAAAAATCATGCTATTTATAGACGCATAAAGGGATGCTATAATACATGTAAAAGTAATACCCGGGGAAACTTTAAGAGTGAAAGGAGAAAAATGCTATGAAAAAAAGAAAAGCGATGTTGGGCACGCTTTTGGTGGGAGTTTTGCTTGCTTCCACGGTTTTGCAGGGCTGTGGTGCGAAACAGGATAATAGCGGGAAAGTGGAAATTGAATTGCTTCAGTACAAACCGGAGGCGACAAAGTTTTTTGACAAAATCGCAGAGGAATTTAACAGTACGCATGACGATATTCATCTGACAATCAGTTCGCCGAACGATGCCATGACGATTTTAAAGACACGTCTGATCCGAGAGGATTATCCGGACATTGTTGGAATCGGCGGTGACATGAACTACTCTTACTTTGTGGATTCTGATATTCTGGCAGATGTTTCTGACTATGAGGGACTCAAAAAGATCAAACCGGCGTATGTAGAGATTCTGGAGGGACTGGAATTTGTTCCGACAGAGGGAACGTTTGGTGTGCCGTATGTAGCAAATGCAGCAGGCGTTCTTTATAACCGTGAAATGTTCCAGGAACATGGATGGGAAATCCCGGAGACCTGGGATGAATTTATGACACTCTGTGAGGACATCAAGGCAGCAGGAATCCAGCCGCTGTACTTTGGATTTAAGGATACCTGGACTTGTCTGGCACCGTGGAATGCACTGGCCGTTGACCTGGCACCGGCGGATGTCTGCAAGCAGGTAAACAGAGGCGAGACAACCTTTACGGAGGAGTACAGAGAAATCTCTGAAAAGATGCTGGAGATGCTGGCGTATGGACAGGATGGTCCGTTTGCATATGGATATAACGATGCGTGTACCGCATTTGCCAATGGAGAATCTGCGATGTATACGATTGGAAGTTATGCCGTACCGCAGATTAAGTCAGTAAATCCGGATATGGATATCGATTCGTTTGTGATGCCGGGATGTGATGACAAAGATGGAAACATTTTGAACTCCGGTGTGGACTTACAGTTCTGTGTGACAAAGGAATGCAAGAATAAAGAGGCAGCCTATGAGGTACTTGACTTCTTCCTGGAGCATGACAGTGTACAGAAATATCTGGATGATCAGAATGCAGTTCCGTGTCTGGATGAAGAGTTTGACCTGGCACCGATGCTGGATGGTATGAAGGATTACATAACAGCAGGAAAAATGGTGGATTACCAGGATCACAGTTATCCTTCCGAGATGGCGGTGGATGCACAGATTCAGACCTTCCTTTTGAAGCAGGATGTGGATGCATTTTTGACGAAATTCGATACAGACTGGAAACGTTACAATCGTGATATTATCCGCAAGGTGGAGGATTACGAAGCAAGTCAGGCGAACTGATAGAAAGGGGAAGAAACATGAACAAGATGACAGAAAGAAAACGTACATTTTTGCTGATGACCATACCGATTATGGCACTGTTCTTCTGCTTTAATACATTGCCGCTGATCAAAGGTGTGATCTACAGTTTTACGAACTTTAAAGGATATGGCTCTTATGACTGGGTTGGATTTAGAAACTATATCGACCTGTTTACGGACGCCCGCGTGGGACATTCTTACTGGTTCACTTTTAAGCTGGCTGTGCTGAGTACCATTGTAGTAAACGTAGTCAGTTTGATTCTGGCACTTGGACTGAACAGTAAGATTAAATTCAAAAGTGCGCTGAGAGGTATGTATTTCATTCCAAATATTCTTGGAGCACTGGTTGTAGGTTATATTTTCAACTACTTCTTTACCTATATTCTTCCGGCTATTGTTCAGATGCTGGGAGGCAAAGGAACAAGTATGCTGGCAAGCACAAGATGGGCATGGGTTGCAATCGTGATCGTGTGTGCATGGCAGGCTATCGCGATGAATACCATCATTTATATTTCCGGTCTCCAGACCGTACCGGAAGATGTATACGAGGCTGGTTCGATCGACGGTGCAACAGGATGGGCAAAATTCAAACACCTGACCTTCCCTCTGATCCTTCCTTTCTTCACCATCAACATGGTGCTGTGTATGAAAAACTTCCTGATGGTATTTGATCAGATCATGGCATTGACAAAGGGTGGCCCTGCGCAGAGTACAGAGTCTATTTCCTTCCTGATTTACAATAACGGTATGGCTGGCGGACAGTTCGGATTCCAGAGTGCCAATGCGGTGATTTTCTTTATCGTAATTGTAGTGATTTCTGTTTTACAGATGAATTTCTTAGGTAAAAAGGAGGAGCAGCTGTAATGAAAACAAAAGTAAAAGAAAGAGTAAACTGGCCTGTTACGATTCTACTGATTCTTGGACTGATTACCGTAATCTTTCCACTTTATCTGACAGTTGTGATTGCTTTTAAAAAACCGAGTGAAATGACGAACAGTATTTCCGGTATTTTGTCTCTTCCGAAAAGCTGGAGCTTTGAAAATTTTGCAGAGGCAATGCGTGTGACAGACTTCTGGCATTCTCTCGGAAATAGTATTCTGATCACGGTGATTACCGTTGTGATTTCAATTCTGCTGCATTCCATGATTGGATATGCAATCGGAAGAAACAAAGGAAAAAGTAAATTTTACAAATTTGCGTACCTGTACATTGTCAGTGGTATGTTTGTACCGTTTGCGATTCTGATGATGCCTCTGGTAAAACAGACTTCCCAGATGGGAATTGCAAATGCAGTTGGCGTAGTCATCTGTTATGTGGTATTCTATATGCCGATGAATGTATTACTGTATTCCGGATACCTGACCAACATTCCGATCGCACTTGAGGAAGCGGCCAGAGTGGACGGTGCAAGCACCTGGAAAACATACTGGAGTATTATTTTCCCGATTATGAAACCAATGCATGCGACAGTAGCAGTTCTGACTGCACTGGGAACATGGAATGACGTTATGACACCACTGGTAATCATGTCCGGAAGCGGTATGAATACACTGCCTCTGGCACAGCTGACCTTCCAGACACAGTTCGGAACAAATTATAACCTCGCTTTTGCTTCGTATTTGCTGGCGTTACTTCCGATTCTGATCTTCTACCTGATCTGTCAGAAACAGATTCTGAATGGCGTGGTAAACGGAGCCGTAAAATAAGAAATAAAAATTGTAGGAGGAATTTAGCGTGGCGATTATTTTTGACAAAGAGAGAAAGACTCTTACACTTCACACAAAAAATTCAACATATCAGATGCAGGTGGATCCGTATGGATTTTTGCTCCATCTGTATTACGGAACAAGAACAGAAGGATGTATGGATTATCTTTTGACTTATGCAGACAGAGGATTTTCCGGAAATCCTTATGATGCCAAAGAAGACAGAACGTATTCAATGGATGTGCTGCCGCAGGAATTCCCAGTATCTGGCAATGGAGATTTTCGAAGCCCGGCACTGATTATCAAAAATGCAGACGGTTCCTGCAGCTGTGATCTTCGCTACAAGACACATCACATTCAGAGCGGAAAATATAAGCTCCCTGGTCTTCCTGCCGTTTATGCCGGTAAGGAAGAAAGTGAAACTCTGGAGGTCGTGCTTGAAGATGCAGTTACAGGTGTGGAGGTTTGTCTTCTGTATGGCGTTTTACCTGAGTATGACATCATTACGAGAAGTGTAAAGATCAGAAATGACGGCAGTCAGGAGTTTTCGATTGAGAAGGTGCAGAGTGCCAGTCTTGATTTTGTCGCAGGAAGGTATGATCTGATTACGTTCTACGGTCGTCATGCTATGGAGAGAAACTTCGACCGCCGTTTTCTTGGACATGGTGCACAGGTAATCAGAAGCCGCCGTGGAACCTCCAGTCATCAGTACAATCCGGTGATGATTCTGGCAGAGGAAGGGACCACAGAGGATGCAGGCAAATGCTATACGATGTCCTTTGTATACAGCGGCGGTTTCCTGGGTGAGGCAGAGCGTGACCAGTATGAGCAGACACGGATACAGCTTGGATTGCAGGAAGAACAGTTTTCTTATCCGCTTGCACCGGGGGAAGCCTTCTGGGCGCCGGAAGTAGTGATGAGCTTCAGTGGGGAAGGTCTTGGCAGACTTTCCCAGAACCTCCACGAATGCTATCGCACACATCTTTGTCGTGGAAAATACAGAGATCAGGTAAGACCGATTCTGGTAAACAGCTGGGAAGCATCGTATTTTGATTTTACCGGAGAGTCTATTTACAATCTTGCCAAAGAAGCGGCAGATCTTGGGATTGAAATGTTGGTTATGGATGATGGCTGGTTTGGCAAACGAGATGATGACAACAGCGGTCTTGGTGACTGGTATGTCAATGAGAAGAAGCTGGGAATGTCTCTGGGAGAATTGATTGAGAAGATCAATGCGCTTGGGGTAAAATTTGGTATCTGGATTGAGCCGGAGATGGTCAATGAAGACAGCGATCTCTACCGTGCGCATCCGGACTGGGCATTTACGATTCCGGGAAGAAAACCGGTGAGAGGAAGAAATCAGCTGGTACTGGATTTCTCCAGAAAAGAAGTCGTAGATGCGATTTTCGAGCAGATCTGTGCACTGCTTGACCAGGGAAACATTGAATACGTCAAGTGGGATATGAACCGAAGCATTACTGATGTTTTCTCTCATGGAACAACCAACCAGGGAAAAGTTTTGCATGACTATGTACTTGGCCTTTATGACTTTCTGGAGAGGCTGATTTCTCGCTATCCGGATCTTTTGATCGAGGGCTGCAGCGGCGGCGGCGGAAGATTTGATGCGGGAATGCTGTATTATACACCGCAGATTTGGTGCAGTGACAACACGGATGCCGCAGACAGAGTCAAAATCCAGTATGGAACCTCCTTTTCCTATCCTGTCTCTGCTGTAGGCTCTCATGTTTCGGCAGTTCCGAATCATCAGACAGGAAGAAACACTTCTATGAAAACAAGAGGTGTGGTGGCTATGGCTGGAACCTTCGGCTATGAGCTGGATCTTGGCAAGCTTTCTGAGGAAGAAAAAGAAGAAATCCGCAGTCAGGTGAAAGAGTATCACCGCTATGGAGAACTGATTCAGAAAGGCTTGTATTACCGGCTTTCCAATCCGTTTAAAGATGAGATTGGAGCATGGGCATTTGTTTCTAAGGATCAGACAGAGGCACTGCTGAATGTGGTGATGCTGGAGATTCACGGAAATATGACAAACAATTATGTGAAACTGAAAGGATTGAAATCCGGATGCATGTATCAGGATGAAGAGACGAAAAAAGTGTATCCTGCGGATGCACTGATGGATATGGGACTTCCGATGCCTGTGGAATTTGGTGAATATCAGGCTTATCAGGTTTATTTGAAAATAAAATAGATAGATCAGCCCCGGCTGCCGATATGAAAAATCGACAGCCGGGGTGTTTTTGTATAAAAGAGTTTCGTTTATTTCTTGTGTGAAGGCAAAACAAATGTTAAGATGAAAAAAAGAATAGAGTTCTTTTGTAGAGAACCATAAAACTGTTTAATATGGAGGACGTCATAATGAAGACGGTTCGATTGGATAAATTTCTGGCAGATGCCGGAGTTGGTACGCGCAGTGAGGTAAAAAAGCAGATACAAAAAGGCCTTGTTCAGGTCAATGAGGCAGTCATCAAAGATCCTGGTTATAAGGTAACGCTGCTGCAGGATCAGGTATCTGTTCGGGGACAGTGTGTGGGTGTGTCAGAGGAATTTGAATATTATCTTTTGCACAAGCCGGCCGGCTGTGTCAGTGCAACTACGGACAATCTCCATAAAACGGTGCTGGATTATCTTCCAAAAAGCAGAAAAGAGCTGTTCCCTGTGGGGCGCCTTGATAAAGATACAGAAGGGCTTCTTTTGATTACGAATGACGGAGAGTTGGCACATCAGCTTTTGTCACCGAAAAAGCATGTGGACAAAACGTATTTTGCCCGTGTGGCAGGAAAAGTAACAGACGATGATGTGCAAGCCATGGAACAGGGCGTGGATATCGGAGAGAAGAAAGTTACACTTCCGGCAAAGCTGGTGATTTTGAAGACGGAAGAGACAGCGGATGGTTGGGTTTCGGAGGTTGAACTTACGATCTGTGAGGGAAAATTCCATCAGGTGAAGCGCATGATGGAGGCTGTCGGAAAGAAAGTGACTTATCTGAAACGAATTTCTATGGGGCCGCTGGTATTGCCAAAAGATTTGGAAAAAGGGCAGTATCGAAAGCTGACGCAGGAAGAAGTTGAAAAATTAAAAAAATAAGAGCCTGTATAAGATACAGAAGGGGACAAATGGATTTGGCATTTGTCCCCTTCGTTTACGTGAAAAGAGATATTTTCTAATAGGTTTTTGTTGTGTTTATACGCCGGAGTATGACTGGAAGCCGCCATCAACAGGGAGAACGACTCCGGTGATGAAGCTTGCAGCCTCGTTATTTACGAGAAACAGCAGTGCACCTTCTAATTCCTTCGGATCACCAAAACGTTCCATTGGAGTGGCGTTCAGAATCTTATTGGTGCGGGCTGTCGGAGTTCCGTCCTCGTTCCACAGAAGTTTTGCATTCTGTTTGGTGGAGAAAAAGCCCGGTGCAATTGCGTTGACACGGATGCCGGTTTTGGAAAAATGCACAGCCAGCCATTGAGTGAAGTTGGAAACGGCTGCTTTTGCTCCGGAGTAAGCCGGAATCTTGGTCAGCGGTGTGTAGGCGTTCATGGAACTGATGTTGATGATATTGCATCCTTTACGGCCTACCATCTGTTTTGCAAATGCCTGTGTGGGTAGAAGTGTACCCAGGAAGTTCAGACGAAAGACAGCGTCGACCCCTTCCTCCTCGAGATCGAAGAAGCTCTTTGTCTCTGCATCGATGTCTCCGCACTCAAAGTATTCTTTTTCGGTGGTTGCTTTCGGGTTGTTGCCGCCCGCACCGTTTACCAGAATATCACAGGGACCAAAATCCTTCAACACCTGCTCAGCGACTGCAAGGCAGGTGTCTTTTTCCAGTACGTTGCACTGGTATGCCTTGGCGATACCGCCTTCTGCGATGATTTCATCCGCATATTTCTGTGTGGATTCCATGCTGCGGTTAAGAAGAGCTACCTTGGCGCCCGCACGTGCAAGTGCTTTTGCGAGAGCACTGCACAGTACACCGCCTGCTCCGGTCACCACGGCTACTTTACCAGTTAAATCAGTACTTAATACATTTTTTTCCATAATAGGATCTGCCTCCTCTTAATTCTTTGCGTTTTTGTCAATGGCTTCCCACAATCCGTTCAAATAGGTACTTCCCAGTGCTCTGTCATAGAGACCGTAGCCGGGGCGTCCTACTTCATCCCAGATCATGCGTCCGTGGTCTGGACGGATATAGGTATCCGGGCAGGTTTCGTAGATAGCTTTCATGATTTCGTACATATCCAGATCGCCGTCTGTGGACAGATGGCTGGATTCACGGAAACGACGGTCACTTCCCAGATGTTTGACGTTTCTGACGTGCAGGCAGCCGATTCGATCCATCTCGCCAAAGTGACGGATCAGTGCCGGAATATCATTTTTTACATTGCTGCCGAGGGAGCCTGTACACAGGCACAGTGTGTTGCATGGGCTGTCGTGAAGAGCTACCATGCGGTCATAACCCTCCTGGTCATGTGTGATGCGCGGAAGTCCGAAGATTGGCCAGCCTGGATCATCTGGATGGCAGGCCATCTTGATGCCCACTTCCTCGCAGACTGGAATGATGGCATCAAGAAAATATTTGAAGTTCTCGTATAATTTCTCTTCATCCACGTCTTTGTAAAGCTCCAGCGTTTTTTCCAGTTCAGCGAGACGCTCCGGTTCCCATCCCGGGAGACTGAAGCCGTTGGAATCCTCCGCAGTTTTCTGAACGATCTCCAGCGGTGTCATGTTTCCAAGTTCTTCCTCATCGAAATAGAGGCTGTTGCTTCCATCTTCCGGAATCTCTCTTGCAAGGTCGGTGCGCAGCCAGTCCAGTACAGGCATAAAGTTGTAAACGATGACTTTCACACCGTATTTTGCGAGGTTGCGGATGGTGATTTTGTAATTTTCAATATATTGATCTCTGGTCGGAAGGCCAAGTTTGATATCTTCGTGTACGTTGACGCTTTCGATGACTTCTACTTCCAGTCCGGCTGCATGTACATGGTCGACGTAAGCTTTGATTTCTTCCTCTGTCCATACTTCTCCGGCGGCTTTTTCGTCCAGGACACCCATAAGACCGCTCATGCCTGGAATCTGTTTGATCTGTTTGAGGGTGATGTTGTCTCTTCCTTCCCCATACCAGCGAAAAGTCATTTTCATAGTAAATTCCTCCTGGTTATATATTTGTTATCAATCAGGGTTTTCCATATGCTTGCCAATAGAGATTAATTCTTCTCTGTTTCGTGCAATATGGTTATACATTGCCTGTGATGCGCGTTCCGCATTTCTGGAGGCGATGGCCTCCGCAATTGTGCGATGACCGCTGATGGTCTCTGCGAGCAGAGAATTTCCATTGAGAGAACCAAACAATCCGACTGAATAGGTAATGATCGGAATCAGTTTCGGAACCACAAGATTGTGCGTACATTTGGCAATACTGATATGATATTTGGTGTCGTTCGGCAGATGATCCACACCGGATAAAATATCATTTTCTACCAAATGGCAGGTTGCCCACACGTTTTCGATATCTTCGTCGGTTGCTTTTTTGGCTGCAAGAGAAGCAACCCAGGGTTCCATCTGTAGACGGACCTCCAAAAGATCTTTTGCAAGCTGAAACTGGTCTTCATAGTAGGCAAAGCCCAGGGGGTCATCAATCTGTCCCGGATGGTGGGCGATGTAGGTTCCCTTTCCGCGTTTGATGACAAGAATGTTGCGGGCTACCAGAAGCTTGACAGCTTCCCGGATGGTGCCTCGTCCGACGTTCAGCATTGCGGCCAGCTCGAATTCATTTGGAAGTTTGTCTTCACTTGTGAGCTGACGATCTACAATTAGTTTCGATATCTGTGCGGCTACCCGCTCAGGGAGGGGCAGATCCTGTGATTTTACATGCTCAAAATTTAATGATTCTATATCCATAAGTGATACCATGCCTTTCTTCGTTGTATTTTCATTATAGCATAATTGCATGGAATCTTGGCTGAAAATAAATTCTCTGCTCAAAAATTTTTACTTATTTTTTTGCGGTTACATCAGTCCCGGCAGGAATCCCTGGCAAAGGCTTAACAGGCATACAAAGATCAGAATTGCAACACCTGCCACAAAACCGCCGAGCGTCCATCCGCGAATGGTATCTACCTCATTCAGGTGGAAGAATCTGGAAATTGCCCAGAATCCGGAGTCGTTTGGCAGAGACAGACCGATACCGCCGGCACATACAGCAATTGCACACAGGATTGGAGAAATTCCGGAAGCTGCTGCTGCGGAAGATACGATTGCTGCTGTTGTAGTAAGAGCAACGGTTGTAGAACCTGTTGCAATACGAAGTACCTGTGCGATTACGAAGCACATAATCAAGATTGGCATATGGAATCCCTGCAGTGTTCCGGTGATCAGGTTTGCAATACCACAAGCTTTCAGGACACCGCCGTAAGCACCGCCGGCACCTGTGATCAGCAGGATCAGACCAACCTTGTCAGCACCATCAGACATGATTTCTGTGATGGAACGAGGCAGGTATTTACGGGAAATAAATGCTGCATAAAGAACACCGATGGTCATAGCTACGTTCTTTCCTCCAAGGAAGGACAGAGCTGCCAGTAATGTGCTGTCTTCTGGAAGCAGGAATGCGGAGAAGGAACCAATCAGAATCAGGAAGATTGGAACAAGAAGGATAGACATTGCCTTGCCTGCACCCATTTTTGTCTGAGTTTCTTTTGCTGCGTTTGCTGCAAGTTCAGCATCCAGATCGGAAAAATCCCATGTTTTTCCGGCTTTCTGATCTTGCTTGTTAATGATACCACCGTAGATGATACCACCGACAAACATACCTACAAATGCAGAGATCAGTGCATAGAAGAAGAAAATACCAACATTAATATCCATTGCAGCTGCTACAGCCAGAGGCGGAGCCGTCGGCAGAACCAGAGCGAAGGTACAGGTGGTTGCTACAGAGATTGCACATCCGTAAGCTGCCATGGAGTAACCTGTTTTACGGGAAAGAACGCGAAGCATTGGAGCGAACATGATGTATACAACATCGCCGAATACAGGAATACCGGTAATGAAACCTGCAACGGAAACGGCATACTGAGAACGTTTTGGTCCAACGGCTTTCAGAACTTTATCAACAATGTTGTCGATACCGCCGGATTCATACATGAACATACCCAGCATAACACCAAGTCCGGTAACGATACCGATGGAACCAAGGGTAGAACCGAAGTTGTTGGTGATACAGTTTGAGACATCTGCCAGTGAGGCAAACCCTTCAGGTGCTTCGCTGCCAGCGTAGGTAAGCAGTGCCAGAAGACCAGTGCCGTAAGCACAGGCAAGCAGTGATACGAATGCGTTCAGTTTTACTTTGATGATGCATAACAGTAAGACTGCGATGGATACAAGAAATACGATCATTAACATAATGAATTCTCCTCTTTTTCTCTTTTCGTTATGTTGTTTTGGTTACTTGTGACACCCGGACAAAAGCCGGGAAATCTGGATGTTTGCCGAAATATGTTCCCCCTTGATCGGCAAGTGCTTCCTTATGTCTGTACCATAACACGTCATACGTCGTACTGTCAAATATAAAATGAATATCGAATAGAAAATCGTCAAAAACAACAAAAAATATAGGTAAAAACTGTAACAACTCACAATTGAGACGTATGACGTGTGATGGTATAATAAGGACAAGCAATCAGGAAAACAGTTTTATCGAGGACGGTTGTGCTGCTTCCTTATCGTATTATTTTTTTATGTAATTTATGCACGGTTCCCACTGTTTGAGAAAAAGCAAATTTCCATGCGAATGAAGAAAAATGAAAGGAGCTATCTTACATAATGAAAGCGATTAAATTTGAAAAGCCCTGGGATGTTGCATGTGTGGATATGGAAAAACCGGTTCCAGGTCCTGGAGAGGCATTGATTCGTATTAAGACAGCAGGAATCTGCGGAAGTGATATTGGTGCTTTCCGAGGAACAAATGGACTGGTATCTTATCCTCGTGTGATCGGCCATGAGCTGGCTGGTGTGATCGAATCCATTCCGGAGGACAATCCAAAAGGATTAAAGGTTGGCGATCGTGTAATCGTAGATCCGTATTTATATTGTGGAAAATGTTATCCATGTTCCATCGGACGCACGAACTGCTGTACTGATCTGCATGTTCTTGGCGTTCATGTAGATGGAGGAATGGCACAGTATTACTGCCATCCTGCAGATATGCTGGTCAAGATGCCGGATGATATGGACTGGGTAATGGCAGCAATGGCAGAGCCTCTGACCATCTCTCTTCACGGTGTACACCGGGGCGGATTGAAAGCCGGTGAATACTGTGCAATCTACGGTGCAGGCCCAATCGGTCTTCTGGCTGGTATGGTAGCGGAAGCATATGGCGCACATGCTATTTTGATTGATGTGGTGCAGGAACGTCTTGATTTTGCAAAAGAGCTGGGCGTGGAATACATCATCAACTCTGCCCAGGAAGATCCTGTGGCTGTTGTGGCTGAAATTACAGGAGGAACCATGGCGCAGCTGGTAATGGAGTGTACCGGTGCAAATGTATGTATCCGTGGATCTCTGGATCTTGTATCGAATGCAGGACGTATTACTTTCACAGGATGGCCAAAGAAAGAGACTTCCTTGCCGACCGATCTGTTTACTAAGAAGGAAATCGACATCCGTGGAGCACGTACAAGTGCGGGTGAGTTTGAGGAAGCAATTGAACTGATCTGTTCTGGTAAGGTAGACATGAGAAAAGTTCTGACAAAGACGATTTCTCTTGAGGAAGCACCGGAGACGATTATTGATATTGAAAAAAATCCAGGCAACTACATGAAGGTAGTTGTAGAGATGCCGTAAGGAGTACTTTATGAAGGAACTGTATTTAACAGAAGAAGAAAATGGTATTTCTGCTGCGCAGTTGGAAGAACAGCTTGGTGTGCTTTTAGAGCAGTGGCCGGAAGTGAAAAAAGTCCTGATTATTCCGCCGGATTACACCCGATGCTATTCCTATGCAGGGGTTATTACACAGATATTATATAAGAAGTTAAGCCAGAATGCGGTCGTTCATGTGATGCCGGCGCTTGGCACGCATATGGCCATGGATGATGAAGAACTGTACAAATTTTTTGGAGATGTCGTTCCAAAAGAGGCGATTCTCGTGCATCACTGGCAGACAGATACCGTGCGTCTGGGCTATGTTCCTGCAGATGTCTGCTCGGAAATCAGTGAAGGGCTGTTCCCCGAACAGATTGATGTGGAAGTGAACCATCTGCTGATCGATGGAGGATATGATCTGATTCTCTCTGTAGGACAGGTAGTTCCTCATGAGGTTGTGGGAATGGCAAATTATTCCAAGAATATCTTTGTCGGCACAGGCGGACGTGAAATGATTAACAAATCGCACATGTTAAGTGCCATCTGCGGCATGGAAAAGGCTCTCGGCGTCGTAGACAGTCCTGCGAGAAAGGTTTATGATTATGCACAGCAGCATTTCATTGATGGAAAATTGCCGCTGGTATATCTTCAGACCGTAACAACACGCAAAGAGGACACTACGATTCTTCATGGACTTTACATCGGACAGAGCAGAAAGCCATTTGAGCTGGCAGCCGAACTGGCACAGAAGCTGAATATCTTTCATGTGGAGCGAAGAGCAAAGAAAGTAGTTACCTACCTGGATCCGGAAGAATTAAAGACGACCTGGGTCGGCAACAAAGGTATTTACCGGACTCGTATGGTAGTGGCTGATGGCGGAGAGCTGGTTGTTCTCGCTCCGGGTGTGCGTGCGTTCGGAGAAAATGAGGAGATGGATCGCATGACCCGCAAATACGGTTATACCGGTACGCCTCATATTCTGGATCTGTACAGACAGGGCGTGTTTGAAGGACGCCTGATGAGTGCGGCGCATCTGATGCAGGGCTCCAGTGAAGGACGTTTTACGGTAACGTATGCGACGAAACCGGAGAACCTTTCTAAAGAAGAGATTGAGAGTGTTGGCTATCAGTGGGCTGACTATAACGAAATATCAAAACGCTATAATCCGGAAACACTGAAGGATGGATGGAATACTCTGCCGGATGGCGAGGAAATCTATTACGTAGGCACACCTGCCCTTGGATTATGGAAAGTGGACGATTAAAAAAGAATTCCCCACGGCCTGTATGGTCGTGGGTGTTCTACCATTGTTAAATAAATTTGCAGGAGGAGATTGAAATGTTAAGAAGTCAGGAATTCAGAAAAAATTCACCAGAATTAGATCCGCTGCGCCTTGGAACAGGATGGAAGCCGGAGGATCTTGGAAAACCACAGGTTTTTGTAGAGAGTACATTTGGAGACAGTCATCCGGGATCCGGCCATCTGGATCAGCTGGTAAACGCAGCTGTTGAGGGTATCGCAGAGGCAGGCGGACATGGAGCAAGATATTTTACAACCGATATGTGCGACGGAGAGAGTCAGGGAAATGACGGAATCAACTTTTCTCTCGTAAGCCGTGAGATGATCGCAAATATGATTGAGATTCAGGCAAACGCCACACCATTTGATGCAGGTGTGTATATTGCAAGCTGCGATAAGGGAATGCCCGGCAACCTGATGGGACTTGCCCGTGTGAATATCCCGTCTGTTGTGGTGACAGGAGGAACCATGGCAGCAGGACCTGACCTTCTGACACTGGAGCAGCTTGGGATGTACAGTGCCAAATTTGAGCGAGGAGAGATTGACGAGGCAAAACTTTGCTGGGCAAAACAGAATGCCTGCCCAAGCTGCGGCGCATGTTCGTTTATCGGAACGGCTTCTACCATGCAGATCATGGCAGAGGCACTTGGCCTGACACTTCCGGGAAGTGCACTTTTGCCTGCAACAAGCCCGGATTTGATTGAGTACGCGAAAGAAGCAGGTAAGCTTTCTGTGAAACTGGCTACCATGGAACATATGCTCCCAAGTGATATTGTAACTCTCAAGAGCTTTGAAAATGCGATTATGGTACATGCAGCAATTTCTGGTTCCACCAACTCTCTGCTTCATCTTCCTGCAATTGCGCATGAATTTGGAATTGAAATTGACGGAGATACCTTTGACCGTCTTCATCGCGGCGCGCATTATCTCCTTGACCTTCGTCCGGCAGGACGCTGGCCGGCGGAATTCTTCTACTATGCCGGCGGTGTTCCGGCTATCATGGAAGAGATTAAGAGTGTACTCCATCTCGATGTGATGACGGTAACAGGTAAGACATTAGGTGAGAATCTGCAGGAACTCAGAGAAAATGGTTTTTATGAAAAATGCCAGCACTGGCTGGATGAGGCAAACAAAAAATATGGTCTGAGCCTGACAAAAGAAGATATCATCCGTCCTTTTGATAAACCGATCGGAACCGGTGGCTCCATTGCCATTCTGAAAGGAAATCTTGCTCCGGAAGGCGCTGTCATCAAACATACAGCCTGCCCGAAAGAGATGTTTTCCGCAGTTTTGAATGCAAGACCGTTTGACTGTGAGGAAGACTGTATTGATGCGGTTCTTCATCATAAGGTAAAACCTGGTGATGCCGTGTTTATCCGCTATGAGGGACCAAAAGGTTCCGGTATGCCGGAGATGTTCTATACTTCCGAAGCGATTTCTTCAGATAAAGAGCTTGGAAAAAGTATTGCACTGATTACCGACGGACGTTTCTCAGGTGCTTCCACAGGCCCTGTCATCGGTCACTGCAGCCCGGAAGCACAGGCAGGCGGACCGATCGCGCTGGTTGAGGAAGGCGATTTGATTCATCTGGATGTAGAACAGCGTGTACTGGAAATCGTCGGTGTCGCAGGTGAGAGAAAGACACCGGAAGAGATGGATGCGATTCTTGCAGAGCGCAAGGAAAATTGGAGCCCGAAACCCCCAAAATATAAATCAGGCTCTCTGCGTCTGTTCTCAGAACTGGCAGTGTCACCGATGAAAGGTGCATACTTATCTTTTGACGAAAAATAAGAATTGAGGTGAATTATTATGAAAAATTTATTTGACATTACCGGAAAGAAAGTCATTGTGACCGGAGGAAGCAGAGGTCTTGGCCTTGGTATGGCAGAAGGATTTCTGGAAGCCGGATGTAAAGTAGCAATTGTCGGAAGCTCTGCAAAAATCGAGGAAGTAGCCAAAGAACAGTGTGAGAAAGGCTATGACTGTGTCGGTGTGTATGGTGATCTGGCAGTCAGAGAGGAAGTATACCGCATTTTTAACGAATGTGTGGAGAAGCTGGGCGGCGATCTGGATGTCCTTGTAACTGCGCATGGAATCCAGAGACGCCATCTGGCGGAAGAATTTCCGCTGGAGGACTGGGATGCCGTGATGAACGTAAATCTTAATTCAGTGTTTATTTTATGCCAGGAAGCTGGTAAAATGATGTTGAAAAAAGGATATGGAAAGATTATCAATATTGCTTCCATGAATTCTTTCTATGGCGGACAGACAATTCCGGCTTATGCGGCAGCAAAGGGTGGCATTGCGCAGCTGACGAAAGAATTGTCGAATGACTGGGCCGGACGTGGCATCAACGTCAATGCGATTGCACCTGGATATATGGCGACGGAGATGAACAAGGCACTCCTTGATCCGGCAAACCCGAGATTTGCATCCATTTCGGAGCGAATTCCTGCCGGACGTTGGGGAACAGGAGAGGACATGCAGGGAACGGCACTTTTTCTTGCTTCTCATGCCAGTGACTATGTGTGCGGTGCAGTCATTCCCGTAGATGGTGGATATCTGGTAAAATAAGGTGGGACAGGGGGGGACGGTTCTGTGTCCGGAAACATTCCGGACACAGAACCGTCCCCTGTCCCACCTTAATAGAGGAGAATGAGTATGACATTACAACAGATTCTGGAAAGCGTGAAGGAAGGTTCCATGACAGTCGCTGACGCAGAACAGATTTTAAAACAGGAAAGTTATGACGAGATGGAATATGCCAAGCTGGACATCAGCCGCAAAGAGCGAACGGGGTTTGCAGAAGTCATTTATTGCAGCGGAAAGTCGGATGAACATCTTCTGAAGATCTTCGAGCGGCTTTACAGAGAAGATGGGGAAGTTTTTGGAACAAGAGCCAGCGAGCAGCAGTATGAGTTGATTAAAAAGCAGTTTCCTCAGACGGAGTATGATCCGATTTCCCGTATCATCAAGATTGAGAAAAAGGATAAAGTAAGGTCTGGAAAAATCGCAGTCTGCTGCGCAGGAACTGCTGATATTCCGGTGGCGGAGGAGGCTGCACAGACCGCAGAATACTTCGGGACAAGAGTTGAGCGCATTTATGATGTCGGTGTTTGTGGCGTGCACAGACTGTTTTCCAAGCTGGATTTGATTCAGAGTGCAAACTGCATTGTGGCAGTAGCCGGAATGGAAGGTGCTCTTGCCAGTGTGATTGGAGGACTTGTCAGCAGACCGATCATCGCAGTTCCGACTTCCGTCGGATATGGAGCAAGTTTTCATGGATTATCTGCACTTTTGACGATGATCAATTCCTGCGCAAATGGAATTGCTGTTGTCAATATCGACAATGGGTATGGAGCCGGTTATATGGCAACGCAGATTAACCGGATTGCTGTGAATCCATAAAAAGACAGAAGGGCTTTGCCGTAAGGCAAAGCTCTTTTTGCGCTGTGAACAGTAACGCTCTTTTGTTGTGCGGCGAATAGAGTGGCTGTTTTCCCTTGAGACTGGCACAAATGTAGTATATAATAATATCACGGGTAACTGTGATGGAACGATGGAAAAGAAAGAGATGAGACAATGAAAAAAGTGAAAAAGCTGTTTTTTCTGGCATGCAGTCTGATGCTTCTGTTATTTCCGGTGTCTGTCCAGGGATCTACGGGAAAAAATGCAGCTACAGCAGCAAAACTGCCAACTTATAAAAAGGTGGTTACGATTAAAGTTGGGGCATTTTTGCAGGAGTTGACTTGTAAGGGAAATGTAGTCAAAGGAAATAAATAAAAAGAGGAAAAGAAGGGAAAATCCATGTTAAATAAGATTATCAATATGATTCAGTCACAAATATACAGAGAAAAAGGGAGTCTGGATTATCACACATGGATTTTTTCTTCTGTGGACAATTGCAATTTCAATTATAATTCAAAATATCTGTTTTTGTATGTGAGAGAGCATCTTCCACAGATTCAGCCGCTGTTTGTGCTCAATGATGCACAAAAGCGCAGGATGCTGGAGAAAAAATATGGAAGCAGATATTTTTTGGATGGAACAACAAAAGATGGTTTAAAGAAGATTTTAAAGGCAGGCGTCTGGTTTACTTCAGCCGGATTACCTGCTTATGAGTGGAGTGGCAATCCCAGGCGGATTGTCGTGAACTTGTGGCATGGCATTCCGCTTAAGAAAATCGCGCTTCTTGAGGAACATGCCAGTACATTTCAGAAGTTATATTTCAAACGGATTTTTTCAAATAAATATTCGTATGTTCTGACGACAAGTACGCATCTGGTGCCTGTGATGGCAGAAAGTCTTGGTGTGGAAAAAGAGATAGTAAAGGTGTGGGGACAGCCGCGAAATGATGTAGTCATGAGAGGAAAGAAAAAAGAAGCGCTGGAAACTCTTTTGGATATAGAAGAAAAGAATGCAAAGTGGATTCTTTATGCCCCGACCTACCGAGATCATACGGCGACCAGACTGTTTCCGTTTGAAGATTATGAAAAAGAAGAACTGGAAAAGTTTCTTCAGGAGAAAAAGATTCATATCTGTATCCGGATGCATCTGGAGGAGACGCTGGAAAAAGAAAAATACTTAAGCAAAAACATCCATTTTTTGAATGAAGATGTCATTGATGATATTGCACAGTGGATGGGCTGCTTTGATTTGCTGATTACAGATTATTCCAGCATTTATCTGGATTATCTGCTGTTGGATAAACCGATAATATTTTTGCCTTATGACAAAGAAGAATATTTAAAAGACAGAGGGATGAACTACCCTTATGATGAAGTAACGCCGGGAGCAAAGCCAAACACACAACAGCAGCTGATTCTTAATATTGAAAATTCTCTGTTTGGGGAGGATGCATATCGCACACAGAGAAGAGAATGTAATGCATATTTTAATCAGGTGACAGATCCTTGCTGTGCGTTTATCTGTCAGCAGATTTTACAGGAGATTTAAATGGCTATTTATCAAAAAGTAATCAAAAAACTCAAAAGCGGGACCTGGTATCCTTTTTATAATTCTTTTTATGAGAAATGTCTGGTAGATCAAAGAAAAATATTGTTGGAATCGCGGGGCGGAACTGCGCTGGAGAGCAATATTTTTGCGCTGCTGAAAGAATTGAACAGTGAGCGATATAAAGGATTAAAGTTGATTTTGTCGGTGAAAAAGCAGCATCGTTTTGAGGTGGAAGAGAAACTGAAGCGGTATCATCTTCATGTGGAGAAAATTGTGGATACGGGAAGTGTGTCTTATTATTATCAGCTGGCGACAGCCGGATACCTCGTGAATGATACTTCTTTTCCGGGAAGATTTGTGAAAAAAGAGGGGCAGATCTACCTGAATGTATGGCATGGAACGCCGCTCAAAAAAATGGGGTGGGACAATGAAGAGGAAAGAGTCACGATGGGAAATGTGATGCGAAATCTTCTCATGGCAGATTATCTTCTCTTTCCCAATATTTATATGGAAGAAAAAATGTCACAGGCATACATGCTTCCCAATCTGTATCGGGGAAAACTCCTCAGAGAGGGATATCCTCGCAACAGCATTTTTTTTGATGAGGAACGAGGAAAAGAGACGAAACGTCAGCTGGGATATGAGGGAAAGCAGTTGAGTATCTATATGCCAACATTTCGTGGAAGAGCAGATGCTGTGGATACCAAGGATTCGTTGCAGGTAATCCAAAAAAATCTGGAGGAGCTCGATGCGCTTCTTGGAGAGGAACAAGCTCTTCTCGTAAAACTTCACCCGTTCGTCTGTGCGCATCTGAAAATTGATGGATATCGCCATATTTATCCGTTTCCTCAAAATTATGATACGTATGAGGTACTCAATGCCTGCGATGTGCTGATTACAGACTATTCAAGTGTTCTGTATGACTTTGCCAATACGGGAAGAAAAATCATTCTGTTTGTGTATGACAGGCAGGAATACAGCGGAACGCGTGGCATGTATGAGGATGTGGAAACTTATCCGTTTGCGAAAGTACAGACGGTGCAGGAACTTAGCGAAGAACTGATGACTCCTGGGGGCGAGGCGGATGACGCTTTTTTGGAGAGATATGATACGTATGAATGTGCCAAAGCGGCGGAGAAAATATGCAGACAGGTATTTCTGGGCGGTGATTTGTGCCAGACGTCTGAAATGCGGGGAAACGGGCGCGCGAATGTGATGATTTATGCAGGAGATCTCGATCAGAATGGGATTACAACTGCGTTTTGCAGTATGATGGAACGGCTGGATCTGGAAAAATACAACTATTTTGTGTCGTTTCGGATGAATTCTCTGAGGGAATATCCTGAGAGACTGAAGCGGATTCCGGAAAACGTCGGAATTGTGCCGATTGCAAGCGAGATGAATCTGGATGTCATAACGGCTGTGGCGCAGGCTGTGTATCTCAAAACAGGAAAGACTTTTCAGGGCATTGGGCATCGGCTTAAGACTGCTTATGACAGAGAGTGGAACAAACACTTTGGGGCAGTTTGCTTTGATCATGTGATTCATTATAATGGATATGAAAATTATATGATTTCACTTTTGAAGGAGGCTCCCTGTAAAAAAACAATCTGGGTGCATAACGATATGGTTCGGGAAGTGGAAACAAAGAAAAATCCAAGCAAAGCACTGCTTCATGATGCGTACAGGACGTTTGACCATGTGGCAATTGTGAGTGAAGATATTCGTAAATCGACAGAGTGTATTAGCAAAAGAAAAGATAATATTGTGCTGATTCAAAACTGCCAGGACTATCAACAGGTATTGCGAAGAAGCGAAAGGATCCTTTCGTTTGAGGAAAATACCCTGTCTACGGTTACGCTGGATGAATTAAAAAAAATCCTCGAAGGCCCTGGAACAAAGATCATCAACATTGGAAGATATTCAAAGGAAAAAGGACACGAACGGCTGATTCGGGCATTCGACCGTTTCTGGAAGGAACATAAAGATGCGTATTTGGTGATTGTAGGAGGAACGGGAAATCTGTATGAACAGACCTGTTCTCTGGCGAAGAGCATGGCATCAGGAGAAAATATTGTGCTGATTAGAACTATGGGCAATCCTATGCCTCTTTTGAAGGCGTGTGATTTTTTTGTGATGTCCTCGTTTTATGAAGGGCTTGGAATTGTACTGATGGAGGCAAATATACTGGGGCTTGCGGTAGCTGCCTGTGATGTACCGGGACCATCAGGGTTTTTGAAAAAATACGGAGGAACGCTCTTGGAGAACAGTGAAGATGGACTTTTGAAGGGCATGGAATTGTTTGAACAGGGGAAAATTACTCCGATGCATGTGGATTATGAAAAAATCAACAGAGACAGTATCAATGCTGTGGAAAAATTATTATAACAGCTTTGCATTTTGCGAAGCTGTTCGGGCTACATTATTTTATGGAATTTTCATAAGAATTGCAGGAACAGGTCAAATGTGATATACTCCATTAGAATGAGGGGAATTTATTCGATACTTAAGAAACAAGGGGAAAAGATGAAACGACATAAAAAATTATGTTTGACTGTATGTTTCGGTGCATTGTTTCTGTCATTTTTTGTGAGCTTTGCTACAGAGGTGAAGGCAGATCAGATTAAAAATGCGGATGTCTTTGCGGGAGCGCAGTGGAATTATGTGACCGAGTGGACAGTCAGCGGAGAAAAAGACTGGGTGCAGTCCATGTGTGAGACGGATCAGTATATTGTTTGCTATCAGGATACGAAAGAAGAGGGACAGCCGGATGTGATCACTGTATTTGACAGATGGACCTATGATCTTCTGTTTGAAGTGCGGGAGATGGATTATGAACACGGAAATGGCATGACCTATAATTCTCTGACGAATGAGATTTATATTGCACCTTACAACAGTGTTTTGAAAAAAAATAAGGGTGCGATTTTTGTGCTGGATGGAGATACACTGAAATTCAAGCGAAGAGTTTACATCTCTGATGGAAGCTGGAATGCGGCGAGCATTGAGTATGTGGAAAGCTCCGACCAGTATATTATTCAGTCAACGAAACAGAACAACTACACATTTTATATTTATGATTCCGAGTTTAATTATGTGGATACCCTGTTTGAGGGAAATCGCTCTCTTGATAATCTGTTCCAGGATTTCTGTGTGTCAGGCGATTTTCTCATCAGTGTGCCATGGATGAAGGAAACGCCGGAGGATTCGCGTCTTCAGCTTTATTCGATTTCGCAGAGAGCTTATCTGGGCTCGTATACTGTGAATCTTCCAGGTGCAGGAGAGGTCTATGAGCTGGAATCAATCTGCCAGTCAGATGCAGGGGAGATTGTACTTTGTATCGGGCTTACCGGAACAAAACGTATGGCGATTTATAATACATATGTTCCGATTATTTATACGGTAACCACTTCTGTGGAAAACGGAACGATTACTCCGACACGCGGTGATGTGGATATTGGAAGTGATTATAAGGTAAGCTATGACTGTACCGAAGATTATGAGCTCAAACAGCTTCAGGTCGATGGACAGGATGTGGATATTCAGAAACATAAAAAATCGTATACATTTGGAAATATTCAGTCAGACCATACAATCTGGGCAAAGTTCACAGAGATTCCGAAATTTTGGATTACGACTTCCGTGGAAAATGGAACAATCGATGAAAATCAGCTGATTCGAAGAGACGAAGATGCGACCATTCACTTTGAGCCGGACATTCATTATGAGCTGGATACGGTGAAGGTGGATGGAAAGCGGCTGGATAAGATGAAAGACAACGATTCTTATACATTTGAATTTATTCAGGAACCGCATTCAATCGAAGTCAGTTATAAGGAAATTCCATCGTTTACTGTTTCGACAGAGGTATCTCATGGAACCATCACGGCTACCAATAAGAAAGTCTATCGTGATGAAAATTATACCGTCAAATATCAGCCTGATAAAGACTACCGTCTGGCTTACATGAAGGTGGATGGAAAATGGCTGATGAACATTAAGCAGGACAGCACGGCCAGTAGCTATACATTTACCAATATTCAAAAAGGCCATCATGTGCAGGTATTTTATCAGTGGAAATATCTTCCGTATGCCGTTTTAGCCGGTGCATTTGCACTGTGTATTCCGATGGTCGGTGCATACCTGGTGATTATGAAAGTTCGCAGAAAAAGAAAATATATCAGACAAAGAGATGAATAAGAAAAAGAGGCGTAATTTTGAAAAGAGCAGAGTATTATAAAAGAATCATAGTTTTTTTGCTGGCCTCGTTGGTAATCATTGCGCAGTCAGCAGTATTTGGTTATACGTGGTATTCCTATTATCATAAGTTAATATTTGAGCCGTTCTGGAACAAGGGTAACTGGACATTGATTGCCCTGTACGGTCTTATCCTGATTCTGTTTTCCAGATTGTACGGTGGATTAAAGGTTGGTTATCTCAAAAAGATGGATATTGTGTATTCTCTTACCCTGGCCATGCTGTGTACCAATGTGGTAGCGTATCTTCAGATTACACTGATCAACCGTTGGTTTCTCTCGCCGCTTCCGCTGCTTTTGGATACCTTAGTGGATGTTGTTATCATTGTGGCGTGGACGTTTGGTTCCGGATTTATTTATTCAAAGCTTTATAAAGCAAGAAGAATGCTGGTGATTTACGGGGACAGGAAACCGGATGAGCTGATTCGCAAAATGAATTCCAGAAAAGATAAATACGATATCAGTGGAAAAGTCCATATCAGTGTGGGAGAAAAAGAAATTTATAAAATGATGCACGATTATGAGGCTGTGATTATCTGGGATCTTCCGTCCGAGACAAGAAACCGTTATCTGAAACATTGTTTTGCACATTCGATTCGCTGTTATGTGACACCAAAGATTTCCGATGTCATTTTGACTGGATCCGATCGCATTCATCTGTTCGATACACCACTGCTTGTTTCTAAAAACATGGGGCTGACGGCGGAGCAGATGTTTCTAAAACGAATTGTGGATATTGTGATTTCTTTGATTGGAATTTTGATTTCCTCTCCGATTATGCTGATTTGTGCAATCGCTGTAAAGCTTTACGATGGAGGTCCCGTGTTTTATCGTCAGGAACGTCTGACCTACAAAGGAAAAACGTTCCGTATTTTCAAATTCAGAAGCATGTGTGTGGATTCAGAGAAACATGGAGCGCGCCTTGCATCCAAGAATGATTCCAGAATCACTCCGGTAGGAAAGGTGCTTCGCAATCTTCATTTTGATGAACTTCCACAGTTGTTTAACATCCTGATGGGAGATATGTCGATTGTTGGACCAAGACCGGAGCGAAAAGTGATTTTAAAAGAGTATCAGAGAGAAATTCCGGAATTTTATTATCGTCTGAAGGTTAAGGCGGGGCTGACCGGATATGCGCAGGTATATGGAAAATACAACACGACACCTTATGACAAACTCAAACTTGATCTTTTCTATATTGAAAATTATTCGCTGCTTCTTGATTTTAAGCTGATGCTGATGACGTTTAAAATTCTGTTCCAGAAGGAAACATCCGAAGGAGTGAACGATGCGCAGGTAAATGCACTTCTTGATTCTACGGCAGACATACTGGAGGATGAAGACGAAAACGAGGACTAATTTATGGAAAAACCAATCGTATCTGTGATTATGCCGGTTTACTGCGGGGAAAAATATATATGCCAGGCGGTGGATTCTGTGTTTGCACAGGAGGTAGAGCTGGAATTGATTGTGGTGGATGATGCTTCCCCGGATCGAACAAGTCAGGTTCTGGAGCCTTACAGAAAACGGCAGGATTTTGTTTATATTCGAAATGAAAGGAACATGGGGGCGGCAGCTTCGAGAAACAAAGGCGTACAAAAAGCCAAGGGAAGGTATGTGGCTTATCTGGATGCAGATGACTGGTGGGCAGAGGGAAAACTCAAGCATCAGCTTCGGGTGATGGAAAGCACGGAAGCGGTGATGTGCTCCACCGGAAGAGAGCTGATGAATGCAGATGGAAGTTCGACGGGAAAAGTCATTCCTGTAAAGGAGAGGGTCACTTACCGGGAACTCTTAAAACATAATAGCATCAATTGCTCATCGGTACTGATGCGAAGAGAGACGGCACTGGAGTTTCCTATGTGTTACGACAAAAGCCATGAGGATTATATTACATGGCTGAAGGTACTTCAAAAATACAGTTTTTGCGCAGGAATCAATGAACCTTATCTCAAATGCAGGCTGAGCGAAGGCGGAAAATCAAGAAACAAACTGAAGTCTGCGAAAATGACATTTCAGGTGTATCGATATATGGGGTATGGAATTTTGAGAAGCTGTGTATTTTTTGTATCTTATGCTTTTCACGGCATCCGAAAATATTTTTGATTTTCAGGAGAAAAGTGTGATGTTGAATTGTGGCGTTTTTTATGGTATATTAAAAAGTACTGTAATTATTTAGACAACCTGAGTTCGATTTATACAAAATAAAGGAGAAGGATCATGAAACGAGTAATAACTTATGGAACATTCGATTTGCTGCATTATGGACACATCAATCTGTTGAAGCGTGCAAAGCAGCTGGGGGATTATTTAATCGTAGCATTGTCTACTGATGAGTTTAACTGGAATGAAAAACAGAAAAAATGTTATTTCTCTTATGAGGAAAGAAAACAGCTGCTGGAGGCGATCCGGTATGTGGATCTTGTGATTCCGGAAGAGAGCTGGGAACAGAAGAAGACGGATGTAAAAGAATACCATGTAGATACGTTTGTGATTGGTGATGACTGGAAGGGAAAATTTGACTTTCTTAAGGAACAGGGATGTGAGGTGGTATATCTGTCCCGCACACCTGAGATTTCAACGACACAGATTAAAAAGGATTTGAATAAAAAATAGGAGCTGTCAGAAAAAATATGAAACAATTCATTGCGGACTTTAAGAAGTATTTTAATTACACGAAATTTTCCGCTAAATCAGATCTGAAGGCGGAGGTTGCCAGCTCCTATCTGAACTGGCTGTGGTGGATTTTAGATCCGCTGCTTTTCATGCTGGTGTATACGTTTATTGCCATTATCGTATTTCGGAGTAAGGTACAGTATTTTCCGGCTTTTGTCTTTGTAGGTTTGACGATGTGGAATTTTTTTAATAAGACGGTTCTTGGCAGTGTAAAGATCATACGAACCAACAGTGCCATTGTCTCCAAAGTATATATTCCGAAATATATGCTGGTCATACAGAAAATGATGGTAAATGGGTTTAAGATGCTGATCTCTTTTGCATTGGTGCTCGTGATGATGATTATCTATCGTGTACCGGTAACGTGGAATATTCTGTATATGATTCCGATTTTGATCGAACTGGCTTTGATGACTTTTGGCATCTGCTGCATTGTGCTGCATTTTGGTGTGTTTGTGGACGACTTGTACAATGTCATGCAGGTCGTGCTTCGACTGATGTTTTATATGTCAGGAATTTTCTATTCCATCAGTACCAGACTGGGAGAACCGTACCGTTCCATTTTGCTTAAATGCAATCCGATTTCGATGCTGATTGAATCGGGAAGAATGTGTATGCTGTACTCTCAGACTCCGTATCGAAAGCTGATTTTATTCTGGGGAGTTGTAGCACTTTTGCTGTCAGTAATCGGAGTGAAGACAATCTATAAATATGAGAACAGTTATGTAAAGGTGATGTAGTATGGAGAGGGAAAATGCAATCGATGTAAAGGATTTACATATCAGCTACCGATGTCTGAAATCCTTTTCAATTAAAAAAAGCCTGCTTCATTTGAAAAAAACAAAGTCAGAAGTACATGAAGCAGTGCGTGGTGTCAGTTTTTCAGTGCCGAAAGGAGAAATCCTGGGAATTGTAGGAAAAAATGGAAGCGGAAAATCTACCATGCTTCGTGCAATTGCAGGGATTTTTTCACCGGATGAGGGAAGTATCGATCTTCATGGAAATTCGGTGCAGCTGCTGTCCATTGGCGTCGGTTTTCAGAAGAAGCTGACTGGGCGGGAAAATATTCTTTTGTCAGGAATGCTGCTTGGATTTTCGGAGGAGCAGGTACGCGCAAAGATGGATGAGATTATTGAGTTTGCCAATCTGGGCAAGTTTATTGACATGCCTGTGAAAACATATTCCAGCGGTATGCATTCCAAACTGGCTTTCTCTATTACAGCGATTCTGGAATCCGATATTATGCTGATTGATGAGGTGCTGAGTGTCGGAGATGCAAAATTCAAGAAGAAAAGTTTTAATAAGATGAAAGAACTGATCTCCAATGAAGATCGTACTGTTTTGATTGTGTCTCATAACTCACAGACGATTCGTCAGCTTTGCACAAGTGTGCTTTGGCTTCACGATGGAGAACTTCGTATGTTCGGTGAGACGGAAGAGGTCCTTGAGGCTTATGAAGAATTCATGAGTTAAAGGATCAATGACCAGATAGAAAAACAAAAACAGAAAATGATATTAAAATTATATAATAAGTATAAAAGCTTTGTGCTGTATGTCTTTTTTGGAGGATGTACCACAGTCATCAACATTGCTACATATGCGCTGTGTACGAGAATATTTGGATTTGGAACAGTCTTGGCGAATATCGTGGCATGGGTTCTGGCTGTGTCAGCAGCATATATCACAAACAAAATATGGGTTTTTGAGAGTAAGGCGTGGACGAAAAAAGCCATTCTTCAGGAAGCGGCGGCTTTTGCGGCATGCAGGATTGCAACGGGTGTGATGGATCTGGCGATTATGTATGTGTCGGTAGATTTGCTGGGGCTTCCTGATCTGATCATGAAGGTGCTCTCAAATGCTTTCGTCATTGTGCTGAATTTTATATTTAGTAAGCTTATTATTTTTAAAAGCAAATAGACTTGACTTCCATGTCGTATCATGTTACAATACACAAGCGACATGGAAGTAGGTCTTTTTTTTATGCCTAAAATACAGCGTAAAGTTGTAGGGCATGACGAGACTGCAAGGAAAAAAAGAATAACAGTGGAGGTGGAAGTTGTGCGCGTAAGAATCACATTGGCATGTACAGAGTGCAAACAGCGTAACTACAATACGACTAAGGAAAAGAAAAACCATCCGGAACGTCTTGAGACAAAGAAGTATTGTAAATTCTGTAGAACACATACACTGCACAAAGAAACTAAGTAATTTGTCACGTGCGAGGTAGTAGTATGGCAGAAAAGACAAAATCTGGTAAAGGCCAGAAGAAATCATGGTTTCAGGGACTTCAGTCAGAGTTTAAAAAGATTGTCTGGACAGACCAAAAGGATCTGGTGAAACAGACGGTTGCTGTAGTAGTGATTACTGCTATACTGGCGATTCTGATTTCTGTGCTGGATGCAGGTATTTTGGAAGGAATTAATCTTTTAATGAAGTAAGGACAAAGGGGATTGTATGTCAGAAGAAGCAAAATGGTATGTGGCTCATACCTATTCAGGATATGAGAACAAAGTAAAAGCTAATATTGAGAAGACAATCGAAAACAGACATTTGGAGGATCAGATTCTGGAGGTCTGCGTACCTTTGCAGGATGTTGTGGAAATGAAAAATGGCGCTGAGAAAGTTGTCCAGAAAAAACTGTTTCCGGGATATGTTCTGCTGTATATGATTATGAATGATGATACCTGGTATGTAGTTCGGAACACCAGAGGAGTAACTGGTTTCGTCGGCCCGGGATCCAAGCCCGTACCGCTTACGGAACAGGAGATGAAAGCCCTGGGAATTCAGCTGGTCAGCAAAAAGGTCGATGTCAATTTTGAAGAAGGCGATAGAGTTGAGGTTATGGCAGGTCCATGGGCAAACATGGCCGGAACAATCCAGAACATCAACATGGCAAAACAGGTTGTTACGATCAGTGTTGAATTGTTCGGCCGGGAGACTCCGGTTGAAATTGGTTTCGCAGATGTAAAGAAGTTATAACATCTGAATGAAAAAAAGTAGAATGTATAGTTTAATGACTGTGGGAGGGATTACCCCCGCAAATACCACAAGGAGGTGCCTAAAATGGCAAAGAAAGTAGTAGGTTATATCAAGTTACAGATTCCTGCTGGTAAAGCAACACCAGCACCACCAGTTGGACCAGCTCTTGGTCAGCATGGTGTTAATATCGTTCAGTTTACAAAAGAGTTTAATGCAAAAACAGCTGATCAGGGAGATATGATCATTCCTGTAGTAATCACTGTTTATGCTGACAGAAGCTTCAGCTTCATCACAAAAACTCCACCGGCTGCAGTACTGTTAAAGAAAGCCGCAAACATCAAATCTGGTTCCGGCGTTCCAAACAAAACAAAAGTAGCCAGCGTAACAAAAGCTCAGGTTCAGGAAATCGCTGAGCTGAAAATGAAAGACTTAAATGCAGGTTCCTTGGAAGCAGCTATGAGCATGATCGCTGGTACTGCAAGAAGTATGGGAATTACAGTGGAGGAGTAGGATTATGAAGCGAGGAAAGAAATATTTAGAGGCTGCAAAAGCCATTGATCGTACAAAATTATATGACCCTGCTGAAGCTATCAGCGCTGTAAAATCAGTAGCAGTAGCAAAATTTGATGAGACAATCGAGGCTCACATCAGAACAGGATGTGACGGACGTCACGCAGATCAGCAGATCCGTGGTGCAGTAGTTCTGCCGCATGGTACAGGTAAAACAGTTCGCGTATTAGTATTTGCAAAAGATGCAAAAGCAGCAGAGGCTGAGGCAGCAGGTGCAGATTTCGTTGGTGGAGACGAGCTGATTCCAAAGATTCAGAATGAAGGATGGCTGGATTTTGATGTAGTTGTTGCTACACCAGATATGATGGGTATTGTTGGTCGTCTTGGTCGTGTACTTGGACCAAAAGGCTTAATGCCAAACCCAAAATCCGGTACAGTTACTATGGATGTAACAAAAGCTATCAACGATATCAAAGCTGGTAAAGTAGAGTATCGTCTTGATAAAACAAACATTATTCACGTGCCGATCGGAAAAGCTTCTTTCACAGAAGAGCAGTTAAGCGCAAACTTCCAGACGCTGATGGAGGCAATTAATAAAGCAAAACCAAGCTCATTAAAGGGAACTTTCTTAAAGAGTGTTACAGTTACTCCTACAATGGGACCTGGTGTAAAAATCAATCCATTAAAACTGGTTTAATAAAGACCATATGGCCTGTCTGTCTTGTACAGACAGGCTTTTTAAAAAAATAAAAAATATCTATTGACATATTGATATGTCAATGATATAATACACCAGTATCACGCCGAAGACAGTGGGTGCCGCAAGGCATAAAGAGAGATTCACCCACCGAGGAGAGATCGTTCTTATATGACAAGAATGTTATCAGATCCTTTGTTTTGGCAATGGGTCTGTTTTTTTATATTAGAGGAACCTGTTGCGAAAGCGGCAAGCTCCTTTGCAGAACTCGGAAGCGTGTACACAAAATAAAATAGGAGGTGCACCGTTCATGGCAAAAGTTGAACTGAAACAGCCAATCGTCCAGGAAATTGCAGAAAACATCAAAGACGCACAGTGCGTAGTGCTGGTTAACTACAGCGGCTTAACAGTAGAAGAAGATACAGCTCTTCGTAAAGAGTTAAGAGAAGCTGGAGTAGTATACAAAGTATACAAAAACACAATGATGAACTTTGCATTCACAGGAACAGATTGCGAATGTTTAAAAGAACATCTGCACGGAACAAATGCTATTGCAATCTCTAAAGATGATGCAACAGCTCCTGCAAGAATTCTGGCAAAATTTGCTAAGAAGAGTCCAAAACTGGAAATGATCGCAGGTGTTGTAGAGGGTAACTACAATGATCAGGCAGGAATTCAGGCAATTTCCGCAATTCCTTCAAGAGAAGAACTTCTTGGAAGATTACTTGGATCTATGCAGTCACCAATTACCAACTTTGCTCGTGTTCTTAACCAGATTGCTGAGAAGCAGGGTGGAGAGCCGGCAGCAGAATAATAAAAAACTATATTAAATAATAATGGAGGAAAATAAAATGGCAAAATTGACAACAGCAGAATTTATTGAAGCTATCAAAGAGCTGACAGTTTTAGAGTTAAATGATTTAGTAAAAGCTTGTGAGGAAGAGTTTGGTGTATCTGCAGCAGCAGGTGTTGTAGTTGCAGCAGCAGCTGGAGACGCAGCAGCAGCAGAAGAGAAAGATGAGTTCGACGTAGAGTTAGCAGAAGTTGGACCAAACAAAGTTAAAGTTATCAAAGTTGTTCGTGAAGTAACTGGCTTAGGCTTAAAAGAAGCGAAAGCATTAGTTGACGGAGCTCCTAAGGTAATGAAAGAGGGCGCTTCCAAAGCTGAGGCTGAGGACATCAAAGCTAAACTTGAGGCTGAAGGTGCAAAAGTTAACCTTAAATAATTTTCGTAGTGAAATTACAGGGAACGTTCCGAATGGAATGTTCCCTTTTTTGTGTAAATCTTATATAAATAAGAAGAGATTTTTTTGAAAGAAAAAAGTAAAAAAGTTGTTGACACCAGGAATCAATTATGATACAGTTAAAAATGCACTATTATGGCAAGGTGTGCCTGCAGGCTTTTCTGCAGGCCTGTTATAATAAATATTAAAGAAAACAGGGGTGAAACGTCAATGGAAAAAAACAGAATACGTTCTGTAAAAACCGGAAAAAGCATGCGAATGAGCTACCAGAGACAAAAGGAAGTTCTGGAAATGCCCAACCTTATAGAGGTTCAGAAGGATTCCTACCAGTGGTTCCTGGATGAAGGTCTGAATGAAGTATTCGATGATATTTCTCCAATTACCGATTACAGCGGAAAACTCAGCCTTGAATTCATCGATTTTAAATTATGCGAAGACGATGTAAAATATTCCATCGAGGAGTGTAAGGAAAGAGATGCTACTTATGCAGCACCTTTAAAGGTGAAAGTAAGACTGATCAACAAAGAAAATGACGAAATCAATGAACATGAGATTTTCATGGGAGACCTGCCGTTGATGACTGCAACAGGTACCTTCGTAATTAACGGTGCAGAGCGTGTTATCGTAAGTCAGCTTGTACGTTCCCCTGGAATCTATTATGCGATTGCGCACGATAAATTAGGCAAGAAACTGTATTCTTCTACTGTAATCCCGAACAGAGGTGCATGGTTGGAGTATGAGACAGATTCAAACGATGTCTTTTATGTTCGTGTGGACAGAACAAGAAAAGTGCCGATCACTGTATTGATTCGTGCACTTGGCTATGGAAGCAACCAGGAGATTATTGATCTTTTCGGTGAGGAGCCTAAGATTCTGGCCAGCTTCGGTAAGGATACATCCACAAATTACCAGGAAGGTCTTCTGGAATTATATAAGAAGATTCGTCCGGGCGAGCCTTTGGCAGTGGACAGTGCGGAAAGCCTGATCATGAGCATGTTCTTTGATCCGAGAAGATATGATCTGGCGAAAGTAGGTCGTTATAAATTCAATAAGAAGTTAATGCTGCGCAACCGAATCGTTGGTTTTGCTTTGGCTGAGGATGTAGTAGATGCTGAGACTGGAGAGATTCTGGCAGAGGAAGGAACCGTTGTGGACCGTGAACTCGCAGATAAAATTCAGAATGCAGCAGTACCATATCTCTGGATGCAGACAGAAGAGCGCAAAGTAAAAGTTCTGTCCAGTATGATGGTAGATCTGACCAGCTATGTGGACGTAGATCCAAAAGAAGTTGGTGTTACAGAATTAGTATATTATCCAGTACTGAAAACTATTCTGGAAGAAAATGATAATCTGGAAGATATCAAAGCAGCAATTAAGAGAGATATCCATGATTTGATTCCGAAGCATATTACAAAAGAAGATATTCTTGCTTCTATTAACTACAATATGCATCTGGAATATGGCCTTGGAAACGATGACGATATTGACCATTTGGGCAACAGACGTATCCGTTCCGTAGGCGAGCTGCTTCAGAACCAGTACAGAATCGGTCTTTCCAGACTGGAGCGTGTGGTTCGTGAAAGAATGACAACACAGGATATTGAGGGAATTTCTCCTCAGTCCCTGATTAATATTAAACCGGTAACTGCAGCAGTGAAGGAGTTCTTCGGTTCTTCTCAGCTGTCACAGTTCATGGATCAGAACAACCCTCTTGGTGAGCTGACTCATAAAAGACGTCTTTCCGCATTGGGACCTGGCGGTCTGTCTCGAGACAGAGCCGGATTCGAGGTTCGAGATGTACACTATTCTCACTATGGAAGAATGTGTCCGATTGAGACGCCTGAGGGACCAAACATTGGTCTGATCAACTCATTGGCTTCCTATGCCCGTATCAATGAGTACGGCTTTGTGGAGGCACCATACAGAAAAATTGATAAGTCCGATCCATCCAACCCACGTGTAACAGACGAGGTTGTATATATGACTGCCGATGAAGAGGATAACTATCATGTAGCACAGGCGAATGAGCCTCTGGATGAAGAAGGACATTTCATCCATAAAAATGTCTCCGGTCGTTACAGAGAAGAGACACAGGAGTACGAGAAACACATGTTTGATTACATGGACGTATCTCCGAAGATGGTATTCTCCGTCGCTACAGCGCTGATTCCTTTCCTTCAGAATGACGATGCGAACCGTGCGCTGATGGGATCGAACATGCAGCGTCAGGCCGTTCCGCTTCTGTTTACAGAGGCTCCGGTTGTTGGTACTGGTATCGAGACAAAGGCTGCCGTAGACTCTGGTGTCTGCGTTGTGGCAAAGAAGGCTGGTACGGTATTGCGTTCCACCTCAAAACAAATTGTAATTAAAAATGATGACGGTACAAAAGATGAGTATCGTTTGACAAAATTCATGAGAAGTAACCAGAGTAACTGCTATAACCAGAAGCCGATCGTTATGCAGGATGAGCATGTAGAGGCCGGACAGGTAATTGCAGATGGTCCTTCTACCTCGAATGGTGAGCTTGCTCTTGGAAAGAACCCGCTGATTGGATTCATGACATGGGAAGGCTACAACTACGAGGATGCGGTTCTTCTGAGTGAGCGTCTTGTTCAGGAAGACGTGTACACTTCGATTCATATCGAGGAATATGAGGCAGAGGCCCGTGATACAAAACTCGGACCGGAAGAGATTACACGCGATGTACCAGGTGTCGGTGACGATGCTTTGAAAGATCTGGATGAGCGCGGTATTATCCGTATTGGTGCAGAGGTTCGTGCAGGAGATATTCTGGTTGGTAAGGTTACTCCGAAGGGAGAGACTGAGCTGACAGCAGAGGAGCGACTGCTTCGTGCTATTTTCGGTGAGAAAGCACGTGAAGTTCGTGATACTTCCCTGAAGGTTCCTCATGGAGAATATGGTATTGTAGTAGATGCGAAGGTATTTACACGTGAGAACGGTGATGAGCTGTCTCCTGGTGTAAATCAGTCTGTACGCATTTACATCGCACAGAAGAGAAAGATTTCCGTTGGTGATAAGATGGCCGGCCGTCATGGTAACAAGGGTGTCGTTTCCCGTGTACTGCCTGTAGAAGATATGCCATTTTTGCCAAATGGACGTCCGCTGGATATCGTGCTGAATCCGCTGGGTGTGCCTTCTCGTATGAACATCGGTCAGGTCCTGGAAATCCACCTGAGCCTTGCTGCAAAAGCTCTGGGATTCAATGTGGCAACTCCTGTCTTTGATGGCGCGAACGAGAATGACATCATGGATACGCTCGATCTGGCAAACGATTATGTAAATATAGAAGACTTCGAAGAATTCCGTGAAAAATATGAGGATGTTCTGCGTCCTGAGGTTATGGAATTCCTCGATGAAAATAAAGCACACAGAGAACTCTGGAAAGGAGTGCCTCTGTCAAGAGATGGTAAGGTAAGACTGCGTGACGGAAGAACAGGAGAGTATTTTGACAGTCCTGTAACAATCGGACACATGCATTATCTGAAACTGCACCATCTGGTAGATGATAAGATTCACGCACGTTCTACCGGCCCATACTCACTGGTTACACAGCAGCCTCTGGGTGGTAAGGCACAGTTCGGTGGTCAGCGTTTCGGAGAGATGGAGGTTTGGGCACTGGAAGCTTACGGTGCATCCTATACTCTTCAGGAAATTCTGACTGTAAAATCCGATGATGTCATTGGACGTGTGAAGACATATGAAGCAATTATTAAGGGAGACAATATCCCTGAACCAGGTATTCCGGAATCCTTCAAGGTTCTGCTCAAAGAGCTGCAGTCTCTTGGTCTGGATGTACGTGTTCTGCGTGAGGACCGCACAGAGGTTGAGATTATGGAGACAGCAGAATATGGAGATACGGACCTTCGTTCTGTGATTGAAGGGGAAAGCCGCAGACAGGACAAAGAAGAAGCATATGGAGTTTATGGATACACCAAGCAGGAATTCTCCGGTGAAGAACTGGTTGATGTAGAAGATGATATGGATGATGAAGAGTTTTTGGATGACGAAGATACTCTTGATGACGAAGAATAGAAAGGGGAAACTTAGATGACAGAGACAACAAATAAGCAGGAAGTCTATCAGCCAATGACATTCGATGCGATTAAGATCGGACTGGCGTCCCCGGAGAAAATTCGCGAATGGTCAAGAGGCGAGGTGTTAAAACCTGAGACAATCAATTATCGTACTCTGAAGCCTGAGAAAGATGGACTTTTCTGTGAAAGAATTTTTGGACCAAGCAAGGACTGGGAATGTCATTGTGGTAAATATAAGAAAATTCGCTATAAAGGCGTTGTCTGTGACCGTTGTGGCGTAGAAGTTACAAAGGCTGCAGTTCGCCGTGAGCGTATGGGACATATTGAGCTGGCAGCACCTGTTTCCCATATCTGGTATTTTAAGGGAATTCCTTCCCGTATGGGACTGATTTTGGACTTATCTCCGAGAACACTGGAGAAGGTTCTGTATTTTGCAAACTACATCGTTCTGGATCCGGCGGATTCAGGACTGATGTACAAACAGGTACTGACAGAGAAAGAATATCAGGAAGCACGTGAAGCTTACGGATATGAGTTCCGTGTAGGTATGGGTGCTGAGGCAATCAAAGAACTTCTGGAAGAAATTGATCTGGAAAAAGAATCCGAAGAGCTGAAAAAAGGTCTGAAGGAGGCAACCGGTCAGAAACGTGCCAGAATCGTAAAGAGACTGGAAGTGGTAGAGTCTTTCCGTGGTTCAGGAAACCGCCCGGAATGGATGATCATGACAGTGATTCCGGTTATTCCGCCGGATCTTCGTCCGATGGTTCAGCTGGATGGTGGTCGTTTTGCCACATCTGACCTGAATGATTTATATAGAAGAATTATTAACCGTAACAATCGTCTGAAGAGACTTCTGGAGCTCGGTGCACCGGATATTATCGTGCGCAATGAGAAGAGAATGCTTCAGGAGGCAGTGGATGCGCTGATCGACAACGGTCGTCGCGGTCGTCCGGTTACAGGACCTGGAAACAGAGCACTGAAATCTCTTTCTGATATGCTGAAAGGTAAATCCGGACGTTTCCGTCAGAACCTGTTAGGTAAGCGTGTTGACTACTCCGGACGTTCTGTTATCGTCGTTGGACCGGAACTGAAGATTTATCAGTGTGGTCTTCCGAAAGAGATGGCAATTGAGCTGTTCAAACCGTTCGTAATGAAAGAACTGGTTGCAAACGGCACTTCTCACAACATCAAGAATGCCAAGAAGATGGTAGAAAAATTGGAGCCGCAAGTCTGGGATATTCTGGAAGACGTTATCAAAGAGCATCCGGTTATGTTAAACCGTGCCCCTACACTGCACAGACTTGGTATTCAGGCGTTTGAACCGATCCTGGTGGAAGGTAAGGCAATCAAGCTTCATCCATTGGTATGTACCGCGTTTAACGCCGACTTCGATGGTGACCAGATGGCTGTACATCTTCCATTGTCCGTAGAGGCTCAGGCGGAGTGTCGATTCCTGTTGCTGTCACCAAACAACCTGCTGAAACCGTCTGATGGTGGTCCTGTTGCCGTTCCTTCTCAGGATATGGTTCTTGGAATTTACTATCTGACACAGGAAAGACCCGGTTATCTGGGAGAGGGCAAGTTCTTCCATAACCTGAATGAAGCAATCCTTGCTTATGAGAACAAGGAAATTACACTGCAAAGTAAGATTAAAGTGCGTTGCAGCAAAGAAATGCCGGATGGAAGCATTCTGACCGGCAATGTAGAATCCACTCTGGGAAGATTCCTGTTCAATGAAATTCTTCCGCAGGATTTAGGATTCGTAGACAGAAGCATTGAGGGCAATGAGCTGATTTTGGAAGTTGACTTCCATGTAGGCAAAAAAGGTCTGAAACAGATTCTGGAAAAAGTTATTAATACCCATGGCGCAACAAAGACTGCTGAGGTACTCGATGACATTAAGTCTATGGGTTATAAATATTCTACAAGAGCGGCCATGACCGTATCTATTTCTGATATGACTGTGCCGCCGGAAAAACCTGAGCTGATTCAGCAGGCACAGGATACGGTAGATTTGATCACAAGAAACTACAAACGTGGTCTGATCACAGAAGAAGAGCGTTACAAAGAGGTTGTAGAGACCTGGAAAGCAACGGATGATGTGCTGACCAAGAAGCTGCTTGGCGGTCTGGATAAGTACAACAACATCTTTATGATGGCTGACTCCGGTGCCCGTGGTTCTGATAAACAGATCAAACAGCTGGCTGGTATGCGTGGTCTGATGGCAGATACAACCGGTCATACGATCGAGCTGCCAATCAAGTCTAACTTCCGTGAGGGTCTGGACGTACTGGAATACTTCATGTCTGCGCATGGTGCTCGTAAAGGTCTGTCTGATACTGCTCTTCGTACAGCCGATTCCGGTTACCTGACAAGACGTCTGGTTGATGTATCTCAGGATTTGATTATCCGTGAGACAGACTGCTGTGAAGAGACAGGAGAAATCCCTGGAATGTATGTAAAAGCATTCATGGAGGGACGTGAAGAAATCGAGAGTCTTCAGGAACGTATCACAGGAAGATACTCCTGCGAGACGATTAAAAATAAAGATGGTGAAGTGCTTGTAAAAGCAAACCATATGATTACACCGAAGCGTGCTGCCAGAATTATGAAAGAAGGCGTAAGCGCTGAGGGCGGTGCAATTGATAAAGTTAAGATTCGTACAATCCTGACATGTAAATGCCATATTGGTATTTGTGCAAAATGTTACGGTGCAAACATGGCAACCGGTGAGCCGGTTCAGGTTGGTGAGTCTGTCGGAATTATCGCCGCACAGTCCATTGGTGAGCCTGGTACACAGCTGACCATGCGTACGTTCCATACCGGTGGTGTTGCGGGTGGAGATATCACACAGGGTCTTCCTCGTGTCGAGGAGCTTTTCGAGGCAAGAAAGCCGAAAGGTCTTGCGATTATCACAGAGATTCCTGGTGTTGCAACTATCAGTGATACAAAGAAAAAACGTGAGATTACAGTGACTGATCATGAAAGCGGAGAGGTGAAGACTTATCTGATTCCATACGGTTCTCGTATTAAGATTCTTGATGGACAGGTTCTGGAAGCCGGTGATGAGCTGACAGAAGGTAGTGTAAATCCACATGATATTCTGAAGATCAAAGGTATCCGTGCCGTACAGGATTACATGATTCGCGAGGTACAACGTGTATATCGTCTGCAGGGTGTTGAGATTAACGATAAGCATATCGAGGTTATTGTACGTCAGATGCTGAAGAAAATCCGTATCGAGGATAATGGCGATACTGATTTCCTGCCTGGATCACTTGTGGATGTACTGGAATTTGAGGATGTCAATAAGCAGATGGAAGAAGAGGGCAAAGAGACGGCAGAGGGCAAACAGGTTATGCTTGGTATCACCAAAGCTTCTCTGGCTACCAATTCTTTCCTGTCAGCAGCATCTTTCCAGGAGACTACAAAAGTTCTGACAGAAGCTGCAATCAAAGGTAAGATTGATCCACTGATCGGTCTGAAGGAGAATGTAATCATTGGTAAGCTGATTCCTGCCGGAACTGGAATGAAGCGCTACAGTGAAGTGAAGCTGAATACAGATATGACAGAAGATGATGAACTTCTTTTTGATGATGATTTGATGTTTGATGAGGAAGAAATGGTTGATTTTGAAGAAGATACAGACGCTTTAGATGAGACATTACCTCTGGACGAAGAAGATGATTTGGATGAGGAAGAGGCATCTGAGGAAGGCTTAGAAGAAACTGTAGATGTAAAAGATACAGAAGAATAAAGATAAGCCGCTGCACAAATGCATCCTTTGCTACAGGAGATAATGTTTGACTGTGACAGAGATTGTGCAATTGTGTGGCGGTTTTTTATGTTTTTATTTGCAAAAACAAAGAAATTGTTAAACTTTTTTTCAATAATTCTGGGATATGATGAGAAGCACAATGCAAAGAGAAATGCAAGAAGTAGAAAGGCTGGTATTCACATAGATGGCTGGTAAAATGAGAAAAAAACTTTCGAAGGCATTGGGACTTGCCAGAAAAACATTAAAAAAAGCTCCCAAAATGAAATTTATGTACGGGTGGTATTATAAACACTCACCCGTTCAGGAGAAACAGATTCTATTTGAGTCTTTTCATGGAAAAGATTTGTCGGATTCGCCTTTTTATATTTTGACAGAATTTTTAAAAATGGAAAATGCGGATCAATATCAAATATATTTTGCTACAAACAATTACGCAGAACATAAGAAGACTGCGGAAGCTATGGGACTTCCGGTTAAATTGGTAGATATCGATACATTTGAGTATGCAAAAGTTCTGGCTACATCCAAATATCTGATTAATAACAGTTCTTTTCCGGCATATTTTATCAGACGTGAGGAACAGATTTATCTTCAGACCTGGCATGGAACTCCTTTGAAAACACTGGGCAAGAAGATGCGTTTTGGAATTGAGTCCATGTATAATGTACAGCATAATTTTCTGCAGGCCAGCTATATTATGTTTCCAAACAAATTTACCAAAGAGGTGATGATGGAGGACTACAATCTCGATTCGCTTTATACGGGAAAAGTTGTCATGAATGGATACCCGAGAAACAGTCTTTTCAAAAATAAGGAAAAAGCGCAGGAAATCTGTCAGAAGCTGAAAAATGAGAAATTTACTACGCTTGCCTATATGCCGACGTGGCGTGGACAGAGTAATCATGATATTCAGACGGATAATTACGGTGAAGAGATCAATCGCATGCTGAAATATCTGGATGAAAATTTGAAAGAACACCAGAAACTTTATGTAAACTTCCATCCGATTGTACAAAAAAGTGTAACGCTGGAGGACTATAAACATATTTTTCCGTTTCCAGTGGATATTGACAAGTATGAATTCTTAAACAGTGTGGATGCGCTGATTACGGATTATTCGAGCGTATTTTTTGACTATTCAGTCACTGGAAAGCCAATTATTCTGTTTATGTATGATTATGACGAGTATATGCATGACAGAGGTATGTATTTTGACATCAAAGAACTTCCGTTTAGAAAAATCTATGATCTGGAAACTCTGAAGAATTGTCTTGTATCGGAAGAGTTCCGTGAAGATCGCTACGACAATGACGAAACGTATATGACGAAATTTCTTGCATATGATTCCGCAGATGCAGCCCAAAAAATGGCAGAGCTGGTATTTGAGGATAAGACACAGGATTTGGAGATTATTGATTACTGTGCAAACGGTATACCAGAAAGGCGCGTTATCTTTCCACCATCAATCCGTGATCCGGAGACGTTGGATGCAGTCGCAGAAAATGTGGATTCAAAGAAGGATATTGTTGTATTTGAGCGTCGCTTTTTCAATCCGTATATGAGCAGTTATCTTTATGACAATTATCCGGATGCGTTTGATTATGTTTTTATTACAAAAACGACTCCGAGAACCTTTGCGGAAGAAATCTGTAAGAAATTTCATAAAAAGACAGCACAGCAACTGCAGCTTCGGGAAATCAAACGCTGTTTTCCCGGATTAAATATCAATCCAGTATTCCAGAGAGAATATTACAGCGGAAATGTGGGTGAGACATTTTATTTTGAGAAAGAAAAAATTCTGGAATCTTCTTTTGAGCAGGAACATCAGAAAATCTGTATCAAATATGAGAGACCGCAGGAGTATTCCGTGGATCGCCTTATGATTATTGAGAAAACAAAAGGCAAACGAAAAATTCTCTGGATCAGAAATCTTACAGAAGAAGAAAAAAATACCTGTGAGATTTGGGAAAACTTCAGTGGTGTTTTGAATGATGAAGTCATGGGATTGAAAGGGGCTTATATCCTTGCAGTGGAAGTGACAGAAAATAATGAAAAACAGGTGCGATATCCGGTAGATCAAAAACGCCATGAGGAAGCTTTGGCGAAGATTGATGATTTGAATAAAGAAAGTCTTTATTTCCCAAGTATTTCCTGTGAAAATGTGGTAATGAAAGACGGGCTGCTTTATGAAAAAATCGAGATGCTTCCTTTTATGGATAAGGCAAAAGGCTTCCTGAAGGTTCTGCCGTGTCTTCCGGAAAATGTAGTCGGAAAGTATATTCGCGGAGATGTTCTGAAATTATCAGAAAAAGGTTCTGTGATGTATCTGACTCTGAAGTTTAAAAAAATGAATGCTGCTGTAAAAGATGTGATTATTAAATACAGAAGCAAAGTGGATGATAAACAGTATTCGATGGACTTCAAAGTGAAACTGAATGAAGGATACTGGATGATTGATGCGAGTATTGATTTCTCAAAGGTGGCGCTGGAAGAACTTTACTGGGATGTTTTTGTGATTGTGGAACAGGATGGAGAAGATCTCATGTTGTCTGCACATATGTCCAGGAAGAAGCGATTGGGTCTTTTACTTGGCAATCACCAGTGTTTTCCAGACGATACGCATATTGTTTATCCTTACAGAACACAGGGAGGTAAAATTGCATTTACTTACCGTGAAAAGTCAAAATATGATGGAAACGATACAAGGATAAAAGAATTTTTGGCATTTGGCATTTATACACTGCTTCTTCCGTATTGGAAGAACAAACGTATGTGGCTCGTATATGAAAAGTTCTGTTCGATGGCACAGGACAATGGCTACTATTTCTTCCGCTATTGTATGGAGGAGCTGCCGGAGAACCAGCGAAAACATATTTACTTTATCCTGGATAAAAATTCTCCTGATTGGGATAAGATGAAAAAATATGGAAATCATGTGATCCCATTTATGAGCCTTCGCCATATTTTGTACTGCATGGTAGCAAAATTGTATGTTGCTTCGGACTCCAAAACGCATTTGTATGCATGGCGTGCGAAGCCGAATCTGATTTCTCAGAGAATTGCACATCATAAGATTTTGTTCCTGCAGCATGGAGTGACTGCACTGAAACGTGTTGATGGGATTTTTGGTAAGAATGGCTCAAGTCCTATGACTTACTTTACGACGACCTCTGAGTTTGAGCAGAAGATCGTAATGGAAAATTTCGGATACGCAAGGGAAGATGCACCTATTTTGGGATTTACGAGATGGGATGTGCTGGAAGATACTTCGAACAAAGAAGAAAAGATCGTTCTGGTGATGCCGACCTGGCGTTCCTGGCTGGAAGAAAAGAGTGCGGAGGAATTTAGGGAGAGTGACTATTACAAAAACTACTCTCATTTCTTGCAGAGCAGTAAGTTAAACAGCATTCTGAAGGAAAATAATACGAAGCTGATTTTCTATATTCATCCGAAGTTTAAGGATTATCTTGGAGAATTTAATATCAGTCAGGACAATGTGCAGCTGATTCCATTCGGCGAGGAACCGCTAAATGAGATTATTAAGAAATGCCATATGCTGATTACAGATTATTCCAGTGTATGCTGGGACGTATATTACCTGGGCAAACCGGTATTGTTTTATCAGTTTGACTGTGATATGTATATGCAGGCACATGGAAGTTATCTGGATATGGAACACGAACTGTTCGGAGAACGTTATATGGAATGTGACGATCTGATCGAGGGCATCGAAGAATACATGAAGCGTGATTTCCGGGAAAAAGATCAATATGGAAAAATGAGAGATTATTATCTCCCATATCGGGATAACGATAACAGCAAACGAACTTATGAATATATCATAAGCAGAGAATATTAATATGCAAAGACCGGCTTCGGCCGGTCTTTGTCAGAACAGAAAGGGAAAAATATGAATATCATAACTGCGGCGCCGGTGACAAAAAGGCTTCGTTATTTAGATGCAGCAAAGGGCTGGGGAATCTGCATGGTGGTGTTTGGACATATTACAACCATAGGAAATCCAATTGACACCTGGTTTGCTTCGTACAAGCTTGCTATTTTCTTTATTGTATCGGGCTATCTCCTTTGCATGAGACAGACACTTCAAAAATATACGATTGCGGATTACTGGAAAAAACAGATAAAAACACTTTTGATTCCTTATTTCGGCTACAGCGTACTTACCATAGCCTATCAGATGTTTCTCTGTGTAATGAAAGGAACCGAAAAAAGCGCGATGTTTCATAAATTTCTGGAACAAGCGTATGCGACCTGCTCGCTTAGAGGAATCAGTGCTTTGTGGTTTCTGCCGTCCCTGCTGATCGGGCAGATGCTTTTTATTGTTATAGTAAAAGCACCAAAGTGGGTCAAAGCAGTTTCGACAGTGGTGCCGATCATCATTCTTCAATATGTTTCCGTACTGCTTCCGGAACTTTCTGACAGCATGGATATCATTCGCTACAAAATCATAAGCTTTCCGATTATGACTGTGACAAAAGGTTTTCTGGCTTTCTGGTTTATTGGAGCAGGCTATCTTGCGTACATGGTTTTGCAGAAGCTTAGAAACAGGAATATGAGATTTGTGATCGGGCTTCTTTTATGTGTGGGAAATATGTGGCTTTCCCAGAAAAATCCGGGTGTCAATCTGAACCTGATCGGAATCGGAAAACATCCGTCTCTGATGTATATCGGAGGAATCGCAGGATCACTGGGGGCCATTTTGATTTTGGAATTTCTGGAGAAATGGTGGTCTATGTCGTTCCTTAATTTCTGCGGAAAATATTCGCTGATCATTATGGCAACGCACGGCACATTAGGCTTTAAAAATGTGATCATTGCGGGCTGGAAGTCCGTAGTTACCCTGTCGAAGACAGCAGGACTGCGCTACTATTTTGAGTGCTCCTGCATCTTACTGGAACTGATGCTGCTGGAATGCGGAGTGATTCAGGTGATCGGAAATTATTTTCCGTGGCTTAACGGAAAATTCAATAAGAAAGAGAAAAAGTAAATTATGGAAAAAAAGTATCATTTTACAAAAGAACATACGCTGGCGATTAAAGGGATTGCCGTTTGTTTTCTGCTGAGCTATCACTGCTTTTCCAGAGAATTCCGTCTTTCGGGTGTGGATGTTCAGTTCTGGCCGCTGAGTAAAGAATTGGCGATGCAGATCAGTTACAGCATGGTAATCTGTGTGGGGATGTTTGCTTTTTTATCTGCATATGGGCTTACGTTATCCATGAAGAAACGGTTTCCGGAATATGTGTTTTCGGCAGATGAGGCGTTTTCCTATGTTGTGGAACGATATATGAAGCTTTTTTTTATGTTTCTTTTGCCGTTTCTTTTCTGTCAGATTGTCACAGAGATTCTAGATGTATCCCGTTATGAAGGCGGGAGAATGACAAAACTTGTATGTATGCTCATGGATGTTCTGGGAATTTCCAATATCTTTGGAACAAAAATGCTGGTGGATACCTGGTGGTATCTGAGCCTTGTCGTTTTGATCACGGTATTTATGCCTGTTTGTATGATTTTGTACAGGCGTTTGGGATGGCTGCTGATTCCGATGGGACTGTTTGTGGGAAACTATTTTCTGGATATGGATTTGAATCTTGACAAATGGATGTTTACGATTCCCATTGCTATTTGTTTTGCGGACAGAAATGTTCTGGAAAGAATGAAAGCCTGGAAAATTGTTCCTGGTCAAATCCTCAATAAAATCATAAAATTTTTGTTTCTGACATGTGTGCTTGTTTTGGCGGGCAGGCTGCGCGAAAGCGAGTGGGGAATACAGCATCTGAAATTTCTGATGAACGGAGTGATGCCGGTATTGTTCATCTGGTGGTGTTATGAATTTGTGATTGACATTCCGGGATTGAAACAAATTCTTCAGTTTTTGGGAAAACATTCTGCCGTGATTTTTTATGTGCATACGTTTGTGAGAGGTTTATGGCTGAAACAACTGACATATTCCTTTCGATATGCGATACTGATCTGGCTGTTTCTTCTGGCAGTCAGTCTGGGGATTTCTATTTTCTTGAATTTCGTTGCGAAAGTGATCCGATATGATCAGATCACAAAATATCTGGAGAAGCTGGTATTGAAAAAATTACAAAATTTTAACAAAAGTTGAAAGTAAAGGGCTTGACAGAAAGAAATGCAAAGGATATAATATTCAAGCGTGCATAAAAGACGTATTTTTTTGTGCGCTTGAATATTTTTTTATTTTTTGAAAATAGCAACCGCAGATCATGTAAACATGTGAAGAAAAAATCGGGAGGTGAAATGGAATGCCAACATTTAACCAGTTAGTAAGAAAAGGAAGACAGACAGCAGTAAAGAAATCTACAGCACCAGCTCTGCAGAAGAGTTTTAACTCTCTGAAGAAAAAAAGCACAAACATGTCTTCCCCTCAGAAGAGAGGTGTTTGTACAGCTGTTAAGACTGCAACACCTAAGAAGCCGAACTCAGCTCTTAGAAAGATTGCCAGAGTACGTCTTTCCAACGGTATCGAAGTAACAAGCTACATCCCAGGAGAGGGACACAACCTTCAGGAGCATAGCGTTGTTCTGATTCGTGGAGGAAGAGTAAAAGACTTACCAGGTACAAGATACCACATTATCAGAGGAACACTGGATACAGCCGGTGTTGCTAACAGAAGACAGGCTCGTTCCAAATACGGAGCTAAGAGACCTAAAAAATAATTCATAATATGAAGTAATATTAGTGTATCACCCAATTGATGAGAAATTGTACGGTTATTCCATATACCCTGTCGGTTGCGGGTTAAATATTGATTTACCAGTGCGAACATACATCTAAAGTGTGAGTACCTATGATTTAATCGAAGTGATTTGCTTTTTTCATAAATAACTGAATAAAAGCAGGTCCCACTGATCATGATTAAGGAGGGAAGTAACGTGCCACGTAAAGGACATACTCAGAAGAGAGACGTGCTGGCAGATCCTATGTACAATAACAAAGTGGTTACCAAACTTATCAATAACATTATGTTAGACGGTAAGAAAGGTGTCGCTCAGAAAATTGTATACGGAGCATTCGCCAGAGTGGAAGAGAAAGCTGGCAAGCCAGCTCTTGAAGTATTTGAAGAGGCTATGAACAACATCATGCCTGTTCTGGAAGTAAAAGCAAGACGTATCGGTGGAGCTACCTATCAGGTACCGATCGAAGTTAGACCTGACCGTCGTCAGGCACTGGCTCTTCGTTGGATTACTACTTATTCTCGTAAAAGAGGAGAGAAGACAATGGAAGAGAGACTTGCAAACGAATTACTGGATGCTATGAACAACACAGGAGCATCTGTAAAGAAGAAAGAAGATATGCATAAGATGGCAGAGGCTAACAAAGCATTTGCTCATTACAGATTCTAGGAGGAGATTCGATGGCTGGAAGAGAATATCCATTAGAGAGAACCAGAAACATTGGTATTATGGCTCATATCGATGCGGGTAAAACAACATTGACAGAGCGTATCTTATATTATACCGGTGTTAACTATAAGATTGGTGATACTCATGAAGGTACTGCTACCATGGACTGGATGGAGCAGGAGCAGGAAAGAGGTATCACAATCACTTCAGCCGCTACTACTTGTCACTGGACACTGCAGGAACACTGCAAGAACAAACCAGGTGCTAAGGAGCATCGTATCAACATCATTGATACCCCTGGACACGTAGACTTCACAGTAGAAGTTGAGCGTTCACTCCGTGTACTGGACGGCGCTGTTGGTGTCTTCTGTGCAAAAGGTGGTGTAGAGCCTCAGTCTGAAAACGTATGGCGTCAGGCAGACACATACAATGTACCGCGTATGGCTTTCATCAACAAGATGGATATCCTTGGTGCAGATTTCTACAATGCTGTAGATCAGATTAAGACAAGATTAGGTAAAAATGCAATTTGTCTTCAGTTGCCAATCGGTAAAGAAGATGAATTTAAGGGAATCATCGACCTGTTTGAAATGCAGGCTTATATCTACAATGATGAGAAAGGTGAAGATATTTCCATCGTAGAGATTCCAGATGATATGAAAGATGACGCAGAACTCTACCATACAGAACTGGTTGAGAAAATCTGCGAGTTAGATGACGATCTGATGATGGAATACCTGGAAGGTGAAGAACCTTCTGTAGAAGCTCTGAAAGCAGTTCTGAGAAAAGCTACTTGTGAGTGTACTGCTGTTCCTGTATGCTGTGGTACAGCTTACAGAAATAAAGGTGTTCAGAAATTATTGGATGCAATTCTTGAGTTTATGCCAGCTCCGACAGATATCCCTGCTATTCAGGGTGAGGATATGGATGGAAACCCAATCGAGAGACATTCTTCCGATGAAGAGCCATTCGCTGCTCTGGCATTCAAGATTATGACAGACCCATTCGTTGGTAAGCTTGCATATTTCCGTGTATATTCCGGTACTATGAACTCCGGTTCTTATGTACTGAATGCTACAAAAGGAAAGAAAGAGCGTGTAGGACGTATCCTGCAGATGCATGCGAACAAACGAGAGGAATTAGCAAAGGTTTATTCCGGAGACATTGCGGCAGCGATCGGATTCAAATTCACTACAACAGGTGATACAATCTGTGACGAGCAGCATCCGGTAATCCTTGAGTCCATGGAATTCCCGGAACCGGTTATCGAGCTGGCTATCGAGCCTAAGACAAAAGCTGGTCAGGGCAAACTGGGTGAGGCTCTTGCAAAACTTGCAGAGGAAGACCCGACATTCCGTGCTCATACAAACCAGGAAACTGGACAGACAATCATCGCTGGTATGGGTGAGCTTCATCTGGAGATCATCGTAGACAGACTTCTGCGTGAGTTCAAGGTAGAGGCTAACGTAGGTGCACCTCAGGTTGCTTACAAAGAGACAATCACAAAACCAGTTGATGTTGACAGCAAATACGCAAAACAGTCTGGTGGTCGTGGTCAGTACGGTCACTGTAAAGTGAAATTCGAGCCAATGGATGCCAACGGAGAAGAGCTGTACAAGTTCGAGTCTACCGTTGTTGGTGGTGCTATTCCGAAGGAATACATCCCGGCAGTCGGCGAGGGTATCGAAGAGGCTATGAAGGCTGGTACTCTGGGTGGATTCCCGGTTGTTGGCGTACATGCTAACGTATATGATGGTTCTTACCATGAAGTCGATTCTTCTGAAATGGCATTCCACATTGCCGGATCTCTGGCATTCAAAGATGCTATGCAGAAAGCTTCACCAATCTTACTTGAGCCTATCATGAGAGTAGAGGTTACTACTCCGGAAGATTACATGGGTGATGTAATTGGTGATATCAACTCCCGCCGTGGACGTATCGAAGGTATGGAAGATATCGGCGGTGGTAAGATGATTCGTGGATATGTTCCACTGTCAGAAATGTTTGGATACTCCACAGACCTGCGTTCCAGAACACAGGGTCGTGGTAACTACTCTATGTTCTTCGAGAAATACGATCCGGTTCCAAAATCTGTACAGGAAAAGATCTTATCCAAGAAGGATTGATAAAAAATGCTTGCAAATAGCCTTGATTTGAAATATAATCAAGGTTAGCAGGTTATAATTCAAATAAAAAATGCATTCAATTGACCCACAAGGGTACATGTTTAAGGAGGACGTTTTAAAATGGCAAAGGCTAAATTTGAGAGAACCAAACCACATTGTAACATTGGTACTATCGGACACGTAGACCATGGTAAAACAACTCTGACAGCTGCTATCACAAAAGTTCTGTCTGAGAGAGTTGCAGGTAACACAGCTACAGATTTCGAGAATATTGATAAAGCTCCAGAAGAAAGAGAGCGTGGTATCACAATTTCTACTGCTCACGTTGAGTATGAGACAGAGAAGAGACATTACGCACACGTTGACTGCCCAGGACATGCTGACTACGTTAAAAACATGATCACTGGTGCTGCTCAGATGGACGGTGCTATCCTTGTTGTAGCTGCTACTGATGGTGTTATGGCTCAGACGAAAGAGCACATCCTTCTGTCCCGTCAGGTAGGTGTACCATACATCGTTGTATTCATGAACAAATGTGATATGGTAGACGACGAAGAGCTGTTAGAGCTCGTTGAGATGGAAATTCGTGAGCTGTTAGACGAGTATGAGTTCCCAGGCGATGACACACCAGTTATCCAGGGTTCTGCTCTGAAAGCTCTGGAAGATCCAGCAAGCGAGTGGGGCGACAAGATCATGGAGCTTATGGATGCTGTTGACAGCTACATTCCAGATCCACAGCGTGACACAGACAAACCATTCATCATGCCTGTAGAGGACGTATTCACAATCACAGGTCGTGGTACAGTTGCTACTGGTAGAGTAGAGGCTGGTACTCTTCACCTGAACGAGGAAGTTGAAATCGTTGGTATCAGAGAAGAGACAAGAAAAACTGTTGTAACTGGTATCGAGATGTTCCGTAAAATGCTGGATGAGGCTCAGGCTGGTGATAACATCGGTGCTCTGCTTCGTGGTGTTCAGAGAACAGAGATCGAGCGTGGACAGGTTCTTGCTAAACCAGGAACAATCACATGCCATACAAAATTCACAGCTCAGGTTTACGTTCTGACAAAAGACGAGGGTGGTCGTCACACACCATTCTTCAACAACTATCGTCCACAGTTCTATTTCAGAACAACTGACGTAACAGGTGTTTGCATGCTTCCAGAAGGAACAGAGATGTGCATGCCTGGTGATAACGTAGAGATGACAATCGAACTGATCCACCCAATCGCTATGGCTCAGGGTCTTACTTTCGCTATCCGTGAAGGTGGACGTACTGTAGGATCAGGCCGTGTTGCTACAATCGTTGAGTAATACAATCTGAAAATAGATTTGTTATCGCAAGATAACTTGTGTCCAAACGTAAGATACCCCGGAAACCTCGTGTTTCCGGGGTTTTTCTGTTTTACGGAAAAGGTAAATAAAGTGGAAAAGAATAACGAACAGTAAAGAAAAACGGTTGCCGGGAGAGTATCCTGACAACCGTCTGTGATAACAGAATGATAACAAAAATATATAATTCGTTTAAATATCCATATCAATATCAATTGGAGTATCTGGTGTACATACTTTATATGAACATAATTCATTGAGAAGATTGAGGCAGTATTTCCTTGTGTTTTCAAATTTATTGGATCCATTAATACCTAAAGAAGTGTATATTTTTTCTGAATTGTAACTATGGGCTGCTATGTTTCTTGCTTTATTAAGTTTTAAAGCTTTTCTATACCAACTATCGGTTATATTTTCGAAAACTGATACAATTTTTCTTTTTTGAAATGGTCCATAATAGCTTGATGTGACTGCAATAAGAGAATAATCAATTTCTGGAAAACATTCAGGATGTTTTATTTTGTTGTATTCCTCGATGATGGAGCCTAATTTTTCATAAAAGTCAGGATATTCTATCTTCATATAATGTAGGAGACCAAATGGGGCTTTGATATCGTCCTTCTCTGGTGGAGCTGGAGGAAGTTTTCGTTGAGTGTCAATTAACAGTTTCAGCTTGTCTAGACAAACTGAAAAACTGTTGGGAAGTAGTTCGTATTTGGGGTCTAAATCATCAGTTTGATATTGTGATAAATTAAATGCATAACTTAATCCACTTCGAATGTAATATTCTAATACCATCCACGTTTCTAGAATTATAACACGAATTTCAGTCGTATTTTTTATATTAGTAAAACAGTGAAAAAGCATATCGTTAAAATCTGGAATTTCATTTGCAGATATAGGAATGTTGTCTGTAATCGAAAAAATGGTCTCTTTATATTTGTAAGTAAATGTCTCACACATATTTTCCTCCAATAATTATTAAGTTAAGTCATAAATTTTAATAGCATTACTTTCAGTTCCCTTTCTGACTATAGTATGACAACCTATCGTAGTCCCCATAGCCCGTAACTTCCATTCTTCCTGAGTGGCATTCAGTTTATCCAGTTCTTCCTGTCTCTTATCTTCATCTTCGATAGCTAATATTTCAGCTTTTTCCTTTTCGTAGACATTTTTAAACTGACACCATTTCTTAAAGAAATCCTGCATTGTAGGATTATCAAATGTCATTGCAATCTTCTGATCTGAAGTCTCTGCGAGAGAAAGATTTACAGAGTCATCAATTGCGAACAGAATGGAAAGCACATCTCCAACTGTTTCAATATTGAAATCAAGAAAAACACTGACATTTAATCCCAGTGCAGTTGCAATCTTTTCTAACTGATCCGGTTTTGGATTCCGGATTCCCAGTTCATATTTTCTTATCGTACCAACATTAATGCCGGACAGCTCGGCTAACTGTATCTGACTGTATCCTCTGAATTCCCGGTATGCCCGGATTTTTTTGCCTACCATTATGGCTGCCTCCTTAATTATATTTGTGCTTCTATTCTAGCACAAAAGTGAATGATGCGAAAGAGGGTGTTTTTTCAGAGTGGAATGAAAATACTTTGGAATATAAAAATTAAATTCGCAAAAGGTTATTGACAAAGTCACAAAAGTGAATTATGATATAAAACATCAAAAGAGTCACAAAAGTGACTGGAAAGGAGGACGATATGAGAACTAATTATATGATGACAGTTGATGATGTCATGGAAGAACTGGGTGTGAAACGCAGTAAGGCATATTCCATTCTGAAACAGCTCAACGATGAACTGGTAAAGGAAGGATATGTGGCAGTTCGTGGAAAAATTCCACGTTCCTACTGGGAAACGAAATTTTATGGATGCTCTCAGAGAGCAGTTTGAAGGAGGTTTTAGAATGTCAGCTTACAAGGACAAAACACAGGGAACCTGGTATGTGAGCTTCCGTTATATTGACTGGACAGGAAAGAAAACGCAAAAGCTGAAAAGAGGGTTCAAGACAAAGAAAGAAGCATTGAATTATGAAAAGGAATTCATAAGAAAAAGTGCGGCGGATATGAAAATGGAGATGAACAGTTTTATCGAAATCTATTTTGAAGATAAAAAGAATGAACTGAAAGAAAATTCAATCCGCAATAAGCAGCACATGATGTATATTCCGCGACCACAGATCAGGGTTTCCGCCAAAATTGATCATGTATTCCGCTTAAATTGACCAGACTTTCCGCTCTTTCGGATCAATGCTTCCGTACTGCTGATCATGCCTCCTATAATGAAGATGGCATGCTGTTTAGTGTGACTATTCTATAGGAGGACGATAATTATGGTGAATTATCGAGAGATACTGAGACTCAACAGTCTCAAATACACCCAGACGGATATCAGTATCAGTCTGAAGACATCCCGTAACACGATACGCGAAGTCATCAAAATGGCGAAGGAGAAAGATATTTCCTGGCCGCCCTGAAGAGATATACAGGCTATGAAGAAGTGGCTGGGGAAGAAGAGGCTGAACGTATTGCCAGAGAACAGACGCCGGATCTCAGTAAGGCCCGTGTTCGTACACTTGAGAGGGAATTATTCGATATATGGCTTTTCCTCAGTCAGGAAGGGCTTTGTGAAGAAGCCCGTGATTTCGTGGCAGACCACAAGAATGAGCCAATTCCGTTTGAGTTTGATTAATAAATATTTGAATGTAACACAAAAATCAGTGGATGTCTGCAGTGCCCAGGCTGGATCAGACG
>JALFVM010000171.1 GCA_022787145.1 Lachnospiraceae bacterium
GTTTTTCTGCACCAGTACAACATTCAGTCCCGTAGGGATTCCATCAGAATTTCCTTCGTTCAGATCAATCCCATATTTTCGACAGTGCTCGCGCACTATTTTTCCGGGGATGTCATCTCCGATAATAGTCTGCAGCCTTACCGGAAGACCAAGTTTGCGGAGTATGGTCGCCTCATTCATGCCATCGCCGCCCACAGACATTCGGATATCCTCGGCAGGCCAAGAACCTTTTTCAAATACTTCCCTGTCAGCACCCTGCACCAACACGTCGAGAATAGCAGCTCCGATAATTACAATTTTTTTCTTCATACTCTCTTTTCCTTTTTTTATTTTACATAGTTCTGATTGCAGGTTATAATCCTATTATAGATACTGTAAATGGTGTGAATTTCCTTTCTTATTTTACCACATTTACGTATTGCAGACAAATTATGCGAACATATTTTAAGGAGTTTTTATGACAAAAATCAGTGATTTATTCACCAGCTTTTTTAAGATTGGGATTCTCACCTACGGCGGCGGACTTGCCATGCTCCCCATACTCAAACGCGAGATCGTAGAACATCGTCAATGGACTACCGAGGAGGAACTTCTGGATGTCTACGCCATCAGCCAGTGTACCCCGGGGATTATCGCCGTCAACACCGCCACCTATATCGGTTACAAAGAACGAGGCATCGCTGGCGGCATCTTTGCCACTCTCGGCGTTATTTTGCCATCCCTTGTGATCATCTGCCTGGTGGCATCGGTACTGCGCCAGTTTATGGAAAACGAAATTCTTCTTCACGCCCTGGCAGGCGTACGCATCGTGGTATGTGCTCTTATGCTGAATACTGTAGTGACTATGACAAAAAAAGGCGTCAAAGATACTCTTGGAATTTTTCTTTTTCTTGCTGCCTTCCTTCTTGCCACCTTCAGCCCCATTCCGATCGTCGTGCTGATTCTCTCAGCAGCCGTTATAGGCATTTTCTCACAGAAACTGCCAAAAACAAAATCTACCAACGGAGGCAGCGAAAAATGATTTACCTCACTTTATTTTATGAATTTTTCAAAATCGGACTTTTTGCCGTAGGCGGAGGAATCGCAACACTCCCCTTCCTCATGGATCTGACCGATAAATACGACTGGTACACGGCAAGCGAACTCACAAATATGATTGCAATCAGCGAGAGCACTCCCGGTCCTGTCGGCATCAACATGGCAACTTATGCCGGTTATCAGGCTGCCGGTATTGGAGGTGCTATTGTGGCTACTGTTTCTTTGGTACTCCCGGCTCTGATTATCATCGTGATCGTGGCACGTTTTATGAAAAAGTTCTACGACAACTCCACTGTGCAGGCTGCTTTCTACGGTATCCGTCCTGCGGTGGCCGCAGCAATTGCTTTCGCTGTCTGGGGATTATGTGAAATCACCCTGCTCGGAAAAGACTCTACCGGTTATCACCCGCTCTGGATAAATATTGTGATCTGTGCAGCCATTTTCGGATTGATGCAATTCAAAAAGCTCCGGAAACTTCATCCGCTGTGGTGGATGATCGCCGGAGCTGTACTGGGCATCGCCCTTCAATTATAACTTTTTATAGCAGTTTAAGTACCTCTCGTCGTACTTACTGAAAGATGTGTGTCTGCTTTTCATGGCATGAGAAAGCTCAAAATAAAATCTGCTGCCAAGATTCTTTCAGACGTTCCAGAGAATAGGCGGCATTGGCGGGACTGGTGGATGGAAGCCCGATGATGGGCACACCGGTTCCCGGCAAAATATATTTTTCATACAATTTCTTCGCCGTCGTTCCATTGGCATAAATCCGTTCAATTCTGCTATTCTTCAAAACACTTCCAACATCACTTGGCACTACATTTTTGATGCTGCTGTCACTGGAACCGGCAATGTCACAGCTTTGGATGACATCCCAGATGGCAATCTCATTTTCGAGAAGCATCTGCTTCTTTTCCTCAATCGTCTGCGGTATCTGCGGCCACTGCGTCAACGCAGCCAAAAGCTTCCAAAAACGATTTTGTGGATGCCCGTAATAAAAATGCTGCTCTCTCGACTTCACAGACGGAAACGTTCCAAGAATCAAAATTCTGGAGCGCTCATCATAAACCGGTTCAAACTCGTGTGTCTGTCTGGAGAATTCTGCCATTGTTATCGCTCTCCATTTCTGAACATCGTAATCATTTCACTGGTCAGGCTGCCATTTGCCGCAGGCTCCGGAAGCTTGTCGCGATCAAACCACTGTGCCAGTGCCAGCTCCTCCCGATCCAGTGTAATATCCTCCTCACCGTCCAAATCTACATAAAATCCAAACAGAAGGGTGTCCGTAAAGGACCATGGCTGACTCTTATAATAGCGAAGATTCTTCACCTTCAATCCGACTTCTTCCATCACCTCACGCTTGACCGTCTCCTCAATCGTCTCCCCGATCTCCGCAAAGCCTGCAATCAGCGCATAATTCGTGTGACCTCTGCCGGCATACTTAGATAACAGAAGACGATCTCCGTGCGTCACTGCCACAATCACAGCAGGACAAAGCTTCGGATACTCCATACGTCCACATTTTGGACAGTATACCATTCTCTCTTTGTCACTGTGTACCATCGGTTCCTGACAATGCCCACAGAACAGATGATCCTGATACCAGCGGTAGAGCTGCGAACCCGTCACTCCGGCAAATGCCAGATGTCCAGATTGAGAGGTTCTGAAAATTTCGATGTTTTCAAAGGTATAATTCTGTCCCTTCGGCCATACAAGATGTTCCATCAAGTAATAGCGTTCGTCATCAATACTGAATAAATACTGACAGTTTTCGTAAATTCCCTCATTTTCCTTTTCCAACTCTGCAAAAGTCGGATATGTAATTTCTTTATTGACCCATTTGATTAATATCTGTTTTTCATGATAACACAAAATATAGCTGTCCGGTGAAGGCGGCATCGGACGATATTCATTGTGATATACATGAGGTGCAATATCTTGAATCATATAGTTTTTCCCCTTTTCTGATTTTTGATATGATAAACGTTCACTGAGATTATCATATCAAATAATCTCTGCAAACTCAACAAATCCAGCGTTTTTCACTCTTGTTTTCTGCGAAATTCTGACAGTACCAATCCCGTCAGCACCAGAACAATCCCACATAGAGAACGAATCGTAATGATCTCATGCAAAACCAGAGCCGAACAGATTGTCGTGATTACCGGTGACAAATAGATATAGACGCTTGTTTTGACCGGACCAAGCCGCTTTACCGCAAAATTCCAGGTCACAAAACACAGCGCACAGGCAATAAAACTCAAAAATCCGAAATTCAACAAGATGGTTTTGTCCATGAAATCTGCTGCCGACACATCAAATCCCATACCCGCTACACACGGAATCATAAGGACAATGCCATAAAAAAATGCACGTCGCGTTGTCTGAATCGTCGGATAGCCAAATTCACCGATTTTCTTAATGACCGTAGAGTACACAGCCCAGACAGCAGCCGCCAGCATCGCCAGAGCATCTCCGGCCGGATGAATCTGCACATTTTCTCCACCGGCAAAACTGAGCAGACAGATACCGGCCATGGAAATCACAAAGCCCAGATAAAACGTCCATACCGGCTTTCTCTCATGCAGAAACACCATTCCGCAGATTGCTGTAAAAAACGGAGCAACCGCGACCACAACGCCCACATTCGATGCCTGTGTCATCGTCAGCGCAATGTTTTCCATCAGATAATACATGGTGATACCGGTCAGACCTGCCAGAAGATAAAATTTTTCTTCTTTCCAGGAAGTAAACTTCAATGAATGCGGATGTGCCGCCCACAAAGCCAGATATCCAAGTACAAACCGAATCACAAGAATCTCAATCGGGGTAAAACGACGAAGTAGTATTTTTGTACAGATAAAGGTTGTTCCCCATACAAAGGATGTAAAAAAAGCGGTCACATGACCTGTCATTTGTTTTTTCTTTTCCATCTTACAAAATCCTCCATGAGACAGTTTATCACACACACCACACAATTCCAACAGAGTTTTTCAATCTTGGCTTTCTCTGGAAATGTGTTAAAATAGAAGGAAAAGAACGGATGATTTTCCAAAAGAAAGGACAAAAAATTTTACTTATGAAAACGATTATTATTCTCGGTGCAGGTCCATTTGGACGCGCCTGTGCAAATCTGTTAAACGACAAATATATGCATCTGCTGGCATTTGCAGACAACAATCCCGCTCTGCACGGTACCTTTATCCGTCATATTCCTGTCATATCTGTGGAACATGCCGTGCGCCAGATGCCCGACATTTTTTTGATCGGCGTGATGGGCAGTGACCGTACACAGGAGTTGAAAGAGCAGGTGTACGCTCTCGGATTTCGGGGAACATTTATGACCGTCGAGGAATTGTATCAGACCTACGATATTCGAAGTGCCACCCTGTACCGCATCGCTGAGCGGCTTCACCAGCAGCAGGTGTCCGGAGCTGTGGCGGAACTCGGTGTATACAAAGGTGACACTGCCTGGAAACTCAACCTTTTGTTTCCTGACCGAAAGCTCTATCTTTTTGATACGTTCTCAGGATTTGACAAACGAGATGTGGAAAAAGAAAAAAGCGGACAATTTTCCCGCGCAGAAACCGGTGAGTTTGCAGACACAAGTGAATTCGCAGTCCGAAAACGCCTGCTGTTTCCTCATCAGGCCATCTTCCAAAAAGGTTTTTTCCCGGAGACAGCCGAAGGTCTGGAAGAAGAGACCTATGCCCTCGTCAGTCTGGATGCCGATTTGTATGCGCCGATTCTGGCAGGACTGGAATACTTCTATCCAAGGCTCAATCACGGCGGCATGATTTTGCTCCACGACTACAACAACCAGCGATTCTCCGGTGCAAAACGCGCCGTTGAAGATTACGAAAAACAGCATGGCGCACTTGCCCTCGTTCCGCTGTGCGATTTACATGGAACAGCCGTGATTGTTCATTCTTAATTCCAGCTGTTTTTCCTATTGATTTGCTTTTTTAAATATAAAAATATTGACAATCTGCGGCAATCTGTGGTATAAATAACAAGTGGTTAATTCATTGTATTCCACTTGAAGGGGATTGGTCAAATGGTATGACAGGAGTCTCCAAAACTCTTAGCGGGAGTTCGATTCTCTCATCCCCTGTTTGTCGAAGGCTGGAAGTGCTTGGGAAATAAGCATTTCTGGCTTTTTGTTTCTCTTTCCGTTCCTTACAAAAGTTATATCAATATCTCTTTGGATTTTTATATGAATGGTATCGCTCCAGCTGTACTCGTTATTTTTTTCGCAAAGAATGCCGGAAGCATTCCCTTAACACTTCCGGCATCTATTGTATGATTCACCTATTAAACTATCATTTTACAATTACTGTGCAAACTACTTTTTTCGTTCCCGCCTTAACGGTAATCTTTGCCGTGCCTTTCTTTACGCCTTTGATTACACCGCTGGAACTTACCGTTGCAACAGACTTATTTGATGTACTGTATGTAACCTTGCTCTGGCTGGTAATCGGTGCAACCACTGGTTTCAATGTAAAGGTTTTTCCTTTCTTTACTTCAACCTTTGAAGACGGAAGTTTCAGAGAAGAAGCAGCAACCGCTCCTTTCTGTACATTAACTTTAATTGATTTTTTCAAATCACTCTTTAAGGTAATGGTAATTGTTGCACTTCCTGTCTTGCTCTGTGCCGTAATCGTACAGGTTCCGTTTGTCTTTCCAGATACTTTTACCACATTCGTATTACTGGATTTCCACGATTTCACAGAATCTCCATTCGCAAATGTCACTCGAAAAGCAGTCGTTTTCTGTTTGACCTGCATGGTCAAAGAAGACTGCGTAACGGAAATGGTTTTTTTGAGTTTTTCACCACTGAATCTTATCTCAGAAGCCTTGCATTTCGTACAGGTTCTCTTCTGTTTTTTAGGTGCGAATACCGTTGCTGAGGAAATTGTTTTCCATGCTCCCCAAGTGTGAGCTTTCTTTGCAATTTCTGTCTGCGCCTTGATTACTGTTCCACATACCGAACAGTGGCTTCCCTCAGTCTTTCCTGTGCTTGTGCAGGTCGCCTCCACAGCTGCATCCTTGACCTCTGTGTGACCTGTTTCCGCGATTGCCTGCGTCTCTTTCTTTCCGCATTCCGTACAGCTTCTTTCCTTACTTCCATCTACTGTACAGGTTGCCGACTTCACTACCTTCCAGCTTCCATACGTATGAGCTTTCTTTGCAATTTCTGTCTGCGCCTTGATTACTGTTCCACATATCGAACAGTGGCTTCCCTCAGTCTTTCCTGTGCTTGTGCAGGTTGCTTCCACGGCCGCATCCTTGACCTCTGTGTGACCTGTTTTCGCGATTGCCTGCGTCTCTTTCTTTCCGCATTCCGTACAGCTTCTTTCCTTACTTCCATCTACTGTACAGGTTACCGACTTCACTACCTTCCAGCTTCCATACGTGTGAGCTTTCTTTGCAATTTCTGTCTGTGCTTTAATTACTGTTCCACACACCGAACAGTGGCTTCCCTCCGTCTTTCCGGTGCTTGTACAGGTTGCTTCCACGGCCGCATCCTTGACCTCTGTGTGACCTGTTTTCGCAGTGGTCTGTGTTTTTTTATCTCCGCATAGAGAACAAGTTTTCATCTGCATTCCTTCCTCAAGGCAGGTAGCAGCTTTTGCAGTCATCCATGAACCATACTGATGCACATGATTTACATTATAATCGGATGCTGCCATTGGATATGCTTCATAAAAATCTCCAGTTGCATATTCATTATCTCTTGTATGATATCTAAAGTTTCCATCTGTTTTAAGAAAATAACTATAATTCGGATAACCGGCATCCCAGGTGGAATCCACATTGTAATAATAATTTCCAAGTTTTACAATATTCCAACCATGCGCTCCTCCATTTCCGATTCCTGTAATCACTCTGGCATCCACACCGCATTCCAACGCCATACGGTAAAGCAGTACAGCATAGCCCTGACATACAGCAGTCTTGTTTATCATAGCTGCATATGCCGTATATTTTAATCGATAGCTGTCGTCATTCAGATTGGCATAGTCATAAGTGATGTTCTTCGTCATATAATCATAAATTGCCTTGATTTTCTGGTAATCATTCATTGTGGAACTGTTCAGCCCCAAATTAGTTTTAGCCAATGCGATTGCATTATCAAGTTCTGCCTCCTGTGCAGCGGTGGTATAATACGTCATCGTATAATTCATCGTGCAGTAATAATTTCCACCAAAACTATAATAAGAAGAGCTACATTTCCATCCTCCAAACTGCCATTGAAGATAATCGCCTTCCTTTGGATTGCCGGTATGAGCCATCGCTGCATCAGAAATTTCACCAGCAATTTCCTCCACGTCATCCGTCATAACTTTTACTGTAATTATTTCCTTACGACTCTTCATCTGTTCCCGAAACGATACAACCGCTTCATCAACAGAACCATATTCTTCTGAAGAAAGAGAAACCCGCTCTTCCCCATTGCCAGATTCTTCTGACTGAAGCAACGCAGAATCATCTGATTCTACCAGATCTTCCTCTGAAATCACATCACGATAAAGAGGATTGATATAAATTTCTACAGATGTCTGTGACAGATCATCTGGTATTTCTTCCTCTTCTATTTCGTTGTTTTCCCCTGCGCTTTCTTCTGCTTCTACTATGATGTCCGTCGGACTTTGTGCATCTTCCTCCACAAAAACTTCTGCCCGGACTGTCCCCTGCATTAAGGTCAGACACATCACCCAGGTCAGAAGAACTGCGAGCAGTCGCTGATACTTCTTCCTCATACATTTTCCTCCTATGTGAAATATTCGTTATCTCTACTATATCACAAAATTTATATTATAACTGGTTTAACATGTTGATATCTTCTTCCGTCGTCGACCAGCTTGTTGCAAAACGCACCACCGTATGATTTTCATCGTATTTTTCCCAGAAACTAAAACGCACTTTTTCTTTCAATTTCTCCATCTGGGTATTTTCCAGTATAATAAATTGCTGATTCGTTGGAGATTCGAGGTAGAAATGAAAGCCTTTTTCATGAAAAAGATTCTTTAACTTCTCAGCCATCTCAATCGCATGTCTGGAGATTTCAAAATAAAGATTGTCTGTAAAAAGCGTATCAAACTGAATTCCCAATAAACGCCCCTTTGCCAGCAATGCTCCGCGTTTTTTTACAGAAGTCATAAAGTATTTGGGCTTATTATTCTTTGTAAAAACAACTGCCTCGCCACACAAAGCTCCAACTTTTGTTCCTCCAATATAAAATACATCACACAATTGTGCAATATCCGGCAGCGTCAGATCACTTTCTCGACTCATCAATCCATATCCAAGGCGTGCACCATCCAGATAAAGCGGTATATCGTAAGAATGACAAACTTCAGAAATTTTTTTTAATTCATTTTTTGTATACAATGTTCCATATTCGGTCGGATGTGAAACATAAACCATACCGGGAAACACCATATGTTCATGATTTGCATCTGCATAAAAATTATCAATGAACACTTTTAAAGAATCCGCACCTATCTTTCCATTCTCCCCGGGAATCTCCAGCACTTCATGTCCGGTAAACTCAATCGCTCCAGCCTCATGTGTACTAATATGACCTGTACTGGCCGCAATTACTCCTTCATAATCGTGTAGCATTGTCGAAATGACAATTGCATTTGTCTGTGTACCTCCCACAAGAAATTCTACCTGTGCATCCTGACACTCACAGGCTTTTTTTATTTTTTCTTTGGCACTTTCGCAATAACCATCCGCACCATATCCGGTGAGACTTTCCATATTTGTCTCTACGAAGCGCTGTAAGATGAGCGGATGCGCCCCTGCAATATAATCATTTTCAAAAGAAATCATTTTTTGTTTTTCCTTACCTTTCGTATATCATTTTTTTAGATATGAATATTATAGCATAGCGCAGGCAGGGAAAACAGCGTTTCTCATCAATTCATCTCATAACTAAAATCAAAGATGCTCTTGAAATCTTCATAAAAGTAATTCAAAGCCATAGCAGCTTTTTTCAAATCCATATTTTTCGTAAAAATGATGTGCCTCTATTCTTGGAAAGCCAGAATCCAAAATCAATGCTTTACAGTCTTGCATGATTGCAAGTTCTTTTGCATGATCCATGAGCTGTATTCCGTAGCCTCTTTTTCGTTCATTCTCATCTGTAATAATGCTGGATACATAGCAGGTGCGCCCAGACATCCAGAACGTATCAAAATAAGTTCCATGACAAAATCCTTTGTACTCGTCGTCATCCATAACAAAAAATGCAAAATTGTCCCCAGAAGAAATCACTCTTTTATAGACATCCAAAACAGCCGTTTTATCATAACTATTATAGGTCCAGAGTTTTTCTATATAATCAAAAGCAATATCAAAATCATCCAATGAAGCATTTTTAAACTGTATCATTTTTCTCTCTCTCCTTGCCATTCAAAAATAGTAAAGGCGAAGAACTCTTAATAAAAGCTTCTTCGCCTTCTTTTATTATAGCGTATTGCCTTTTTATGTCAAGATACCTTGAATTCTCTCACATTTACTACAAATAAAAAAGCCAGAAATACTTGAACCTCAAGTACTTCCAGCCTTCCATCAACAGGGGATGAGAGAATCGAACTCCCGCTAAGAGTTTTGGAGACTCCTGTCATACCATTTGACCAATCCCCTTTATAAAAATAGAGTGACTATTTCTAGTCACTAATATTTACTGATTTAAAGTATATCTTCAAAACTACATACATGCGACATTTTTCCAAGATTTAAGCAATGGTTACGCCCTCACCCGATTAGTAGCAGTCAGCTCCATACATTACTGCACTTCCACCTCTGCCCTATCTACCTCGTCGTCTTCAAGGGGGTTTACT
>JALFVM010000202.1 GCA_022787145.1 Lachnospiraceae bacterium
ACAGGCTTCCTGCTGGAGCCGGGTGATTTGGGATGTAACAGCGGTAGCATGGCTGCTGGATGAAAAATTTATGGAAGAACGTCTGGAGAGAAGTCCGATTCCCCAGTATGATGCGCATTACAGTTTTGATCCAGATCGTCATTTTATTAAGTATGTGTATCATATTAACCGGGACTGTCTGTTCGAGGATTTGTTTACAAAATTAGCAAAAAATGACTAGATGAAGGAGGACTACGAAAAATGAAATTTACAGAGGGTTACTGGCTTCCCAGTGAAAAAGCGCATCCTGTTTATGCCACACAGGCTTATGAAGTTGAGAAAATACCGGGTGGTATGCGTGTACTGGCAACTACGAAGAAAATTGCGAACAGAGGGGAGACACTGAATCTTCCTACTATTACCATTGAGTTCGTGGCTCATGCGGAGGATACGGTATCTGTGGAAGCATGGCATTATGAAGCATATGATGAGAATGTTCCATCTTTTGAGAAGCAGGAAGAAATATATGAAAATGTAAAGGTTGAGATTACGGAGGAGGAAGCCCTGCTGGATACAGGGAAGGTTCAGGTACGGGTAAGGAGAAAAGATTTTTCTTATACTATGGAGGCAGACGGAAAGGTACTGACCGGCAGTGGATTTCGTAACTTGGGATATATGAGATGGGGCAGAAAAGAAAGCACCATGTTTCCGGAAGCAAATTATCTGCGGGAGGAAATGGAGCCCTATATGGTAAGTGAATTGTCCCTTCAGGTAGGAGAATGTGTATACGGTCTGGGTGAAAGATTTACCGCATTTGCAAAAAATGGACAGGTTGTGGATATGTGGAATGAAGACGGGGGAACGTCTTCACAGATTGCTTATAAAAATGTTCCGTTTTACATGACGAACTGTGGATATGGTGTGCTGGTGGACAGCACGGATAAGGTTTCTTTTGAAGTGGCCAGCGAGAAAGTAGAGTATGTGGGATTTTCGGTTCCGGGAGAACGGATCAAGTATTATTTCTTCTATGGCCCCCAGCCGAAAGACATTATGAATGCTTATACACGGCTGACCGGAAGACCGGCACTGCCTCCTGCATGGTCCTTTGGACTGTGGTTGTCTACTTCATTTACTACTAATTATGATGAAGAGACGACAACTTCCTTTATTGAAGGAATGGAAGAACGGGATATTCCGCTTCGAGTATTTCATTTTGACTGTTTTTGGATGCAGGAATTTCGCTGGTGTGATTTTACCTGGGATAAGAGATATTTCCCGGATATTCGTGCAACACTGAAAAAGTATCATGACAAAGGACTGAAAATCTGTGTATGGATCAACCCTTATATTGCACAGGGAACTGCATTTTTCCGGGAAGGTGTGGAAAATGGTTATCTTTTGATGAGAGCTGATGGAAAGGGTGTCTGGCAGACAGATAACTGGCAGGCGGGAATGGGACTTGTAGATTTTACAAATCCGGATGCGGTGCGCTGGTATACAGATAAACTGCGAACCATTCTTGATTGCGGTGTAGACTGCTTCAAAACAGATTTTGGTGAAAGAATTCCAATTGATGTGGTTTACCACGATGGCAGCAATCCCAGGGCCATGCATAATTATTATACATATCTTTACAATAAAGCGGTATTCGGACTTCTCAAAGAGTACCGGGGAGAAAATGAAGCGGTACTGTTTGCCAGAAGCGCAACAGCCGGAAGTCAAAAGTTCCCGGTGCACTGGGGCGGTGACTGCTCGGCAAATTATCCCTCCATGGCAGAAACACTGCGGGGTGGATTGTCTTTTGCCATGAGCGGATTTGCGTTCTGGAGTCATGATATTTCCGGATTTGAAAATACAGCAACACCGGATCTTTATAAGCGCTGGACTGCTTTTGGGCTTTTATCCACCCACAGCCGTTTGCATGGTTCACAAAGTTACCGTGTACCGTGGTTGTTTGATGAAGAAGCATGTCGGGTGACAAAATTTTTCACCAACCTGAAATGCCGCCTGATGCCCTATATTTATCAGAAAGCCGTGGAGGCAAGCCAGGAAGGAACACCTGTGATGCGACCGATGGTTTTTGAATATCCGGAGGATCCTGCAGTAAAATATCTGGATCAGCAGTATATGCTGGGTGAAGCTTTACTGGTGGCGCCGGTGTTCAGGGAAGATCACAAAGCAGAATATTATCTCCCTTCCGGAAAATGGACGGATTTCTTTACCGGGGAGATCAGAGAAGGCGGAAAATGGTACAGTGGAGAGTATGATTATTTTTCATTGCCTTTCTATGTACGTGAAAATACTATTTTGGTTATGGGAAGCTGCGATACCAGGCCGGATTATGATTATAATGATCAACCGGTTATCCGGGTTTATCATCCGGCCGAGAATGTGACCATCTGTGCCAAAATACCGGATATTCATGGAAATACAGTAAACACTGTATATGCAAGGAAAGAAGATGGAAACGTAAGGGTATGGTGTGACAAGGCAGACACAGAAATGACAGTGGAAGTGTATGAATGAAGGTAACAGCTCAGGGGTGCAGTCCTGAACTGTTATGAATAAAGTTGAAAATGCCAGATACATATGATAAGCTAATTGTTGGCGAAAGAAACTAATTGGGAAGGAATCAACGATCATGAATTACATTGTCTTTGATCTGGAATGGAATCAATGCCCTTATGGAAAGGGTCAGGAAAACGAAAGAATCCCTTTTGAAATCATTGAAATTGGGGCAGTTAAACTGAATAGTGAAAAACAGATCATTGACCAGTATCAGGTACTGATCCGCCCGCAGGTATATAAAAAGCTGCATTTTCGTACGAAAGAAATCATTCAGCTGGACATGAAAGAATTGGAACAGGGACAGGCATTTTATAAGGCTATCCGTGAATTTTTAAGGTGGTGCGGAGAGGATTATCGTTTCTGTACCTGGGGGAATTCGGATCTTCTGGAGCTCCAGAGAAATATGAAATATTATGGCGTTCTTCAGCTTTTGAAAGGACCGATCCCATTTCTTGATGCTCAGAAGCTGTTCAGCCTTGATTATGAGGATGGAGAAAGCAGAAAATCACTGGAATATGCGGTGGATTTCCTTCAAATCGAAAAGAGAAAAGATTTTCACAGGGCACTGGCGGATGCATGGTATACGGCTCAGGTATTTTCAATGCTTCACAATGATGTTGCCGATGTTTTTTATTCGATTGACTGTTATCAGAATCCACAAAAAAAGGAAGAAGAG
>JALFVM010000003.1 GCA_022787145.1 Lachnospiraceae bacterium
CCTTCCTTCAGATTCCCCTCGCGTTAATCATGGGCATTGCCATGAATAGGACACCCTTGGTCTTGGCTGTATCCTTCCCACTACTAGGGCGGATTAGGAACTTTCATCCATTAGCGACGTGCGCCGCCAGGCGCACATAAAATGGCTGAAAGCCTGTAACAACTTCCAGCCATTTGAAGACTATTTTTATAGTTTATGGTAAATCAGGATTAGATACCAGCCTGTTTAAGAAGTTCTGGTACCTTGTCTTCCCAGCCAAGTGCCATGATATGTACACCCTGACAATATGGTTTACACTCTTTGATAATACGTGCGGCAATTTCTACACCAGTGATACCTGCTTTGGTCTTTTCTTTGTCTGCTTTCAGCTCCTCGATCATTTCATCAGGTACATGGATACCGGCAACATTGTTATTCATAAATTTAGCCATTCCTGCAGATTTTGGAATAATAATTCCTACCTGAACCGGTTTTCCAAACTGTTTTGCTCTTTCCATGAATTTAATGAATTTCTCGGGTTCAAATACTGCCTGTGTCTGGAAATAATCTGCTCCAGCCATAACTTTACGTTCCATTTTTGCAAGCTGTGCATCAACAGAATCACTGCACGGAGATACAACTGCTCCTTTAGCGAATTTAGGCGGTTCGCCAACCAATGGATTGCCACCCAGATCCACACCTGATTCCAGCTGTTTTACTGTATGAATCAAAGAAACAGAATCCAGATCAAAAACCGGTTTTGCCTGCGGATGATCACCCATCTTTGTATGATCACCTGTCAAGAGCAGCAGGTTCTCGATTCCCAACATAGCTGCGCTCAGAAGGTCGGACTGCAGTGCGATACGGTTTCTGTCACGGCAGGTCAGCTGATAAATAGGTGTCAGCCCTTCATCTTTCAGGGCTTTACAGGTAGCAAGAGAACCAAGACGCATAACTGACGACTGGTTATCTGTTACATTAACTGCTGTAACACCGCTTAAATATGTCTTTGCTTCTTCCAGCATATGTTCAATATGAATTCCTTTTGGCGGTCCTACTTCCGCAGAAACTACAAATTCGCCACGTTCAAATAACTCAGTAATTTTCATTATACATTGCTCCAATCTTATATATTTAAACAACTCGCTGTTTATTTAGATACTTCATCATCTGTTGCGTAATTACGTACCTGTACCGGACATTTCAGCACATCCAGGCGTCCAATCTGCGCCAGACGTCTGTAAATACGTTCCCAGCCACATTCCATATTACTGTCAACTTCGCACTTGCCATCCTTGGAACCGCCGCACTGTCCGTTGACCAGACTCTTGGAGCAGGCAGTAATCGGGCAAATTCCTCCGGTCAGGTTCAGGTAACATTCACCACACTGTTTGCAGTCATATTCAAGTGGTGTCACACCCTGGAATCCCGGTACCGGATATGTATCACAGGCTGCGCATACTTTCTTATTCTCCAGATATTCAGCAATTGTCTGTACACCGACACCACAGGAGAATACCAGTACCACATCAGCAGCTTCGATCTCGCTCATATGTTTCTCGAGACGCAACTTCATATTTTCCGGATTACAGATGTAATCTGTTGTAATCGTTCCGGTCACATTCCCGGCAGCAGCCAATTCCTTCTGAAATTCTGCGGCTTCTTTTTCCGGAAAACGGACTTCCTTGCATCCATGGCAGTTAATGATAAAAACCTTTTTTCCGTCTGCCAGTGATACGATTGTTTCCTTTGCTTTTAATTGGGTAATTAACATATCACTTCATCCCCCTTACTGCATTTTTTCCGGCTTTAATCTTGGTGACTAACGGAATCTTGGAGGAGCAGATGTACTCACAGCATCTGCATTCAACGCAGTCCATGACATTTTTATCTTTCATGCCCTGCCAATTCTCTTCATCCGCATATTTTGCAAAATACAGCGGTGAAAGTTCCATCGGACAGACATCCACACAGCGTCCGCACTTGATACATGGCTGTTCTGCTGTCTGGTCAGTATCAATGGCAATAATACCATTGGAACCTTTCATCATCGGCACATTCAGATCCGAAAGAGCAAATCCCATCATTGGTCCGCCCATCTTGATCAGAACATCGTCATCTGTTGTGCCGCCGCAATAATCAATCAGTTCTTTTACACTGGTACCGATCTTCACAATGTAATTGCCCGGATTCTTAATCTTTTCACCGGTTACTGTCGCTACACGTTCAATCAGCGGCATACCTGTCTGAATCGCATCAGAGATAGCCTTTACAGTACTGATGTTATCAACGATTACGCCAACATCTGCCGGCAGTCCTCCACGCGGAACCTGTCTTCCCATAACGCGCTTGATGAGAGTTTTCTCAGCACCCTGTGGGTATTTTGTCTTGGCTACAACTACTTCAATATTATCCAATTCAGCAGTTTTTGCCTGCATCAGTTCAATGGCATCCGGTTTATTGTCCTCTATTACAATAAGTCCTTTTTCAGCACCCGTTGTCTTAAGAATTGCCTTAAGACCATAAATAATATCATCCGCAAACTCCAGAAGCACTCTGTGGTCTGCAGTTAAAAGAGGTTCGCACTCACAGCCATTCAGCAAAATCGTATCTACCGGTTTTGCAGGTTTCAGTTTCACGCAAGTCGGGAAACCGGCACCACCCATTCCGACAATTCCTGCTTCGCGGACAATATTAATAATCTCGTCCGGTGTAAGGCTTTCCAGATCTTTATTCGGTTTCACAGATTCGTGCAGAGTATCTTTTCCATCCGATTCGATCACTACAGCCATAACCTCACTGCCTCTTGTGGCGTGCATACGCGGCTCAACCGCGATTACAGTACCACTGACACTGGAATGAACCGGAGCACTGATAAAGCCTGCTGCTTCACCAATTTTCTGTCCGACTTTCACAGCATCACCCACCTGTACGATTGGATTTGCCGGAGCACCCAAATGCTGTGACATAGAAATGACAACTGTCTTTGGTTCCGGGAATCTTTCCAGAGCAATATGTTCACTGTATTCCTTACGCTCTGACGGATGAACACCGCCATAATAGCCTGCCAGTCTTTCCTCACGGATCGATTTCACATAATCATTAATAGCTTTGAAATTCGTCTTGGAGTAATCACGTATCTGAATCGGCTGATTTAAAAATTCTTCCAGACGACCCTGTTTTTCCAGTCTTCTGTAAATTTTTTCCCATGCACAGTCTTTGTTGCTGTCCACTTCACATTTACCGTTCTTTGCGCCGCCACACTGTCCGTTGACCAGACTCTTTGAGCAGTCAACGATCGGGCAGATTCCACCAGTAATATTCAAATAACACTGTGCACATGCATCACAGCTTTTCTTTGTCAGTGCCATACCATGGTGTCCTGTATAATTCAATGAATTGCTGGCCGCATATACAGGTTTTCCTGCCAAATCAGCCACGGTCTGAATACCGAGACCGCAGGAGATTACAATAATATTTTCTGTACCTTCCGGAATCATATCCTGCAAATTTTTCTCCGTATGATTCTTGTTACACAGAAAATCTACCTTTGCACTGCCTATGATCGTTTTTCCCAGTCCTGCAGCGAATTGTTCAAACTCGCCACAATCCGGTTCGTCAATAGTTTCAAATTCCTTGAAGCACTTGTTACAAGCAATAACGAAAAGATTATCCTTATCGGCCAGTAAGGACTCCAGTTCGTCAGTCTTTTTCAACTTATACTTGGTATAGTTTTCCAATTGCTCACCTTCCTTACGAAATGATTTATAAACCTTATAATTACCTGTTTTTCATATTTTTCAACCTCCGCACTCGTTGTAAAATATGAACAAACAAATAACAAGTCTATAATTAATGCAATTATAAGTATAGCACATAATGTTAATATTATCCAGCAAATATCTTTATTTTGTATACAAATTCCATCATATTTTTCTCATAAAATATCAGGATTTTTACTTCCCATATTTTGGAACGATATGTCTTATTTTCTCGAAAATATAATAATTTATAAACAAACTATATATTGAATCTACGATATTCCTTATAACAATCCGGACATAATTTTTTTCCTTCCTGCAGATGGACATATTCTTCTGCTGTTACCTCCCCGCAGCATTCACAGACCACGGATCTGAATATTCTGGCCCGCTCCGGAACTTTTATGATGGCTTCTTTTACATCGAACATTACTTCTGGTTCTGTCGTCTGATAGTAGGTAAAACTTTCCTCCCTGGTCATGCCTTCCGGCTTTTTTTTCATCACAAGACGTACTGCTTTTCCATTCTTTCTGTTGTAGAAAGAAAATGCCTGTTTTCCTGTCATGTGGAATAAAAGATTTCCTTTACCAACACTGCAGCCCAGGATCACCTGTATCGCATCTACTCCGCATGCATCGTTTTCTGAGATACATACGACATCTTCATCATCGGAAAACGTAATATCAATCAGTTTCATAGCATACAACGCTGCCTTATAACCAATCGTTAGTCCTCCGCATTCATGTCCATGAAATTCTACACATTTTTTCCACAATACTTTATTCTCGTCCATATTTTCCCTTTCTGATCATCAAACATTTTTAGTATCTATTTATATTTTAAATTATAATCCAAAAAAATCATCACACTATATTTTTTAGTACACGAGAATTTCAAATCGATAAACTATCCTTCACACACAACGCCCCGGGGATGTCAAGTCAGTGTCACAATGCTTATTTTCACATATTGAAATAATATTTCATTTCTTTTTGAAAAGACGAATGTCTCGGAAATCTATTCTTATACTGTACAAAAATCTCACTTTTTGCCCCACTCATTCCCATGCTTTCTTTTATTTCTCCTACGATTGCCAGCAACCCGGCAACTTCTCCATAGTGATTTCTGTGCTGCCCGGACACAATCGCATCAGCTCTGCTGCATACGATTTCTTCTGCCCATGACAGATACCTTTTTCTCTCCTCTTCTCCCATAGGGAAATGTCTTTTCCATCTCTGAAAATAATTCCAGAATTCACTTACTTTGTGCTTATGGCATTCTTCCAGAATTTTATTTTCAAAATACATCCTGCTTTCTCCATCTTTTGTATCCGAAAATCCTATATAAGCTGCAATACTTGCAGCTGCCTTTGAAGGAAGCGTTTTTTCATATAGATAAATCAGAAAAAGTCTGATTCCACTCCGAATAAAAGAAGAACTCCATCCCAGGGAACCTTTTGGATTTTTCGATTTATTTTTTACCTTTTCAAAATTTCCTGTATAAAAAATCAGTCTATAATATTCGTAATCATCAATCACATTTCTGCGTAACTCCGAATTTCTCCAATTGTTCTCCTGATTGCCTTTTATTCTGTTTATCAATACCTCTTTCCCCCGTATACCATATCTTTTTGCCATTTCTTCTGTTCCAAACAGGCGAAGATAATTTTTCACGGTCGAATCAGAACAAAAACACTCCCAACAAAACTGCATCATTTCCTCTTCATGCATTAAGTGCGATGAGACATATGCCGTTTTTAAGGCAATTTCACCCCGAATAGTAAGATCAACATCAATATTGTCAAGAGCGTTCTTTCCCACTTCTTCTACCTTTTGATAGAAATGTTCTTTCTCATATTCATCCATTACAGCAAGATACAAAGACGGATGGATCGAAGCATTTTCTTCTGCCATTTCAAGCAAGCCTTCAATTCCTTTGCAATACAAAACCGCCTCTTTCAAAAGCCTTGCTTCCATATCTCCATTTTTACTTTTCAGTAGTTCAATCCAGTCCTTCCAAAATCTCTCTGTATCTTTCAGCTTCTCCTTCCCAACGTGAAATATCTCTTCCATATGTATTTTAAAGAATGCATTAAAAGAGAAATACAGATACATATCTTCCGCACGTTTTTCCGGCGGTAATCCCTGATAATCTGCATATAATGTCAGGAGTGCCAGCCGCTTCATATCTGTATGTATCAGATTATTATCTTCCAACACCTCAATGTCTACCGGATCACCAAATTCATTATCTGTAAAAACCGACATCTCCCACAGCCATTCATAAATTTCATTTGCTTCCTGATACCTCATGTCATCCACACAATCTTCAGCAAATCGGATCATATACATAATTTTATCCCCGACTCCCTGATTATCATAATACTCTGTAATCCAGTCAGCGTCCCAGTATCCGCTGGAATAGTCTTCATATTCCTCCGTATTAAGATAAATCTCACCTTCATCAATCTTTTCTTGCCATTTTTGAATTTGTCTCATTTTTTCTTCTACAAGTTCCTGCGACATTCTTGACTGCTCAGGTTGTGACGTCTCATCCACATCCGGTTTCGTACATTTTCTCATTATTTCCTGCAGGCTTTGCTTTTGCTCTTCTGATAACATTTCCTGCATTCTCAAAATAACGTTCTGCAACTCTTCTCTGGAAAGTTCTTTTACATCTGGCAAAGTCATTTTTTATCCTCCAATGCTATTTCCTTCCACAACACTTTTTATATTTTTTCCCGCTTCCACATGGGCAGGGATCATTTGGATATATTTTCTTTTCTTTTACAATCGGTTGCTGTACAGGCATTTTGAAATCATCATACAAATCATTATAAAGATCTGCCTTCTCCAGTGAATCATGAAATGATGTCAGCTGTGATTCTATCCATTTCAGATCATCCGTTAATCCCAGATTCTTTGCCAGAAGCTTCGCCCGTTCAAACAACAAATCATTATGCATAGTACACGCTACACCGATCACCTCTCTTCGAATGAGCCGATATGCTTCCTCGGTACCTTCCTGTTCTTGAATACACCAACTAAATACATTAAGCGCATTTTGATTATGAGGCTCTTTTTTTAGCCAGTTTTCAAACCATTCCCGTCCCTCCACAAATTTCCCCATTGCGTATAATTCTTCTCCTATTGCATTCCTGAAACAACTGTCATCATCAAAATTCCAATCCAGCATTTCCAAGATCATTTGACAGAATTCCATTCGTTTTTCATGTTCTCCGGTATTCCCCAGTTCCATCTCTAAATCCTGGAGCCATGCGTCTACCGGATATTTGTAATCCTGAGATTCCATAATACCGCTTACGCTTATTTTGTATTCTGCTGTTTCAATAATCTTCTGGAAAATCTCCCATGCCTTCCACCAGAATGAAATCATATAACTGTCATTTTGATTCTCCTGTGCCTCATACCCCTGCTGTACAAGTCGATCCCATTCATCCCATTCCGTAAGTATTTCATGTGAATCTTCGAAATCTAAACTTTGCTGCACCATATTCTTTAATGCATCCGTATATCGTTTTTCATCATATGGCTGGTTCTCTTTCATAACGTCATAAATCTCCTCAAGCACGACCGCTCCGATTTTTTCCTTTGCATCACGGGTAGAATATCCTTCCACAATCAATCTGTCATATGCTTCTCTTACCATAGGCGGGTTATTATCTCGCAACTGATTATCCACTACTTCCAGTATCAATTTCTTTAATCGTAAATTTGCCATTTTCATCCTCCGTTTCTTTCACTGAAAATCTCTCTGATTGTTGCATTCCAAAAACATTTGTTTCTGAATTTATCTAATGAGGAATGCTTTCTATCTTTAGCACTATCATACTCATAAAAGGCAGTTTTATTCAATATATGTTTTCACGAAAAGGCAGATTTATTCTTCTTTTTATATACACAAAAAGGTAACTTATATCGGCAGGCTATCTCTCACACACAGTACCCCATACCCCAACTGTGGATTTGGCCACTGATTGATCCCCGGCAATTGTCTGGCTCCGCGACGAAGATTTGCTTTCACCGCCTCACCATACAGGTATGGACTATTTCCTTTCAAAATCCCCCACTCCATCATCAACGCCGCCGATCCGGTCACAAAGGGTGTGGCAAATGAAGTTCCCGTATATTCTCCGTAGCCTCCCCCTGCTCGTGTAGTCTGAATTCGAACACCCGGAGCAGCCAGATCCGGCTTAATCTGATTGGTTACCCGAGTATAGCCTCTGCCGGAAAAAGCGGCATATGACTGCAGATGAGAATCATAAGCACCCACCGATATAACCCCGGACGCTGCTGCCGGAATCGTTAACGTCCGATCCGGCTGTGAAAAATAAAAATGTGTATCCTCATTCAGCACACCTCCGCCGGGAAGCCAGAGATCAATCTCTCCATCTACGATATGTCCTGCCTGAAAACGTATCGTCCAGATGCCGGGATTAACGTATTGATTTTCCGGCAGAAAATCGATATAGATTTCCTGCGCTGTACTGTACGGACTGGGCATCCCATAATATACCAGCAACTGCGTATTCTCCAGACGATATCTTTGAGGTTCCTGAAAAATACGCAGCGGACCTGCAATCTGACCTCCCGGACTGATGATGGAAATAGCCGCTTCATCCACATAATTTTTCCACACCTGTACATTAAACGAACTCTGCAGATTTCCCACGCTCAATTCTATATCCTGCTCTGTCCGAGATGTTAACCGAAGGGAAGTATGACCACGGCTGCTTCCCTCATTTCCCATGCCCACACAA
>JALFVM010000211.1 GCA_022787145.1 Lachnospiraceae bacterium
GCAAAATAACATTCCGAAGATGGATGCAGTACCTTAAGCACCGGAAGAAATCACTCGGCGACATTTGTCGCTCAGTTAATTCCGAAGATGATACAGTACTTTGAGCACTGGGGCGGCGGACTGCTGCCCCTTATTTTAAAAGGAGCGTGATATTTTGAAAACGAATGATTTTGACAAGATGATCGCTGATCTGGTGAAGCAGGAAGAAAAGAAACTGGGAGTGAACAGCCCGGAGTTCCAGAAGAAGCATAAAGAAATTATGGATTTGATTGAGAAGGCAGGTGTTAAGAATGGCAGATAAAAGAAAGGACTCGCGTGGAATTGTGCTGCAGCAGGGAGAAAGCCAGAATGCAGCAGGCAGATACCGATACAGATATTTTGATGATCTGGGACTGTCTCATGATGTTTACTCATGGAGATTAAGACCAGAAGACCCCGTACCGGAAGGGAAGAAGCCGGGGGCAAGTCTTCGAGAGTTGGAAAAGGAAATTCAAAAGGACCGGCTAGACGGTGTGAAAACGTGGGAAGATATTACCGTAAATAAGCTGATGCAGGAGTACATAGAACAGCAGAAACCATATTGGAGAGCAAACACGCTTAATAGCAAGATGGACACATACAAAAATCACATTAAAGATACATTCGGTCGAAAGAAAGTATCTAAGGTGACTCCAGACAGCGTGGAGAATTTTTACAATGAATTGCTTAACAGAAGAGAAAGACCGATTAAAATGGGCACTTTGGAGCTGGTAAACACTTTGCTGAACGCAACATTCAAGTTGGCAGTAAAAAGAAACCTCATTAGAAACAATCCGGTAACGGGATGTCTGGGGATTGTGAAGAAGAAAAACCGTATTGAAAATTCAAAAAAGCACGCTCTGGAAGAGAAGCAGCAGAGGGCATTACTGGAGTTTATGAGAGATTCACCAAAGTATATGCAGTATTACCCATTTTTCTATATTCTGGCGTGGACTGGATGCAGAATTGGAGAGCTTTTGGGACTTACATGGTACGATCTGGATTTCAAGGAAGAAATTATTCATATCAATCATGAATTGTCATATACAAAAGTAGACGGACGGCACAAATTTATTCTCGGAGAGCCAAAGACCGCAAAAGGAAAAAGAGAAATCCCGATGCTGGGCGATGTGAAAGAAATCCTGCTGCAAAGGCGTGATTTTGCTGGATGGTCGAAGGTTGTTTCTGTGGGGAATCCGAAAGTAAGCATAGAAGATACAAGACCGTTTGTATTTTTGAATAGCAATAACAATCTGATACCGAGAACGACAATGGAGCATTTGCTTAAAAAAATTGTGAAAGAATATAATAAATCGACCGGAGAGAATCTAATTGATATTACTCCACACACATTCCGGCACAGCTTCTGCTGCTGGCTATGTGAAAATGTATCCGGAGAAAATAGTATGGATGATGTGAAATACATACAATCCATTATGGGACATGCAGACGCCAGAACGACATTAAACATTTATTCCGAACTGAGAAAAGGAAATGCTAAGAGCAAGCATGAAGCATTAAAGGCAAAAGCACAGATATGACAATAGGAAGCCGTGGGAGAAAAACCTGCGGCTTTTTTTGTACAAAAACCTATTCATTCGTGCCCCGATTTTTACCCCAAATTTACCCCTTTTTGCAGGGGTGTACCCCGATTTTTACCCTTGTAAGGATAAATAAAGATAAAACAAGATGGCACAGAAATGGCTTAAAATAAGGCTTTTTGTAGTTTACATACATTTAAATAAATTCATACAAAAAATACAGTTCCCTTTTTGTACAAAATGTGGTACACTTTAAACATATTGAGGTATTTCACTAGTAGGAGGACATTATGAGTAAAAAGAATCTGATTGTAGGGCAGTCAGGCGGACCAACAGCCGTAATCAACAGCAGTCTGTACGGCGTTGTGTCAGAGGCACTTGCTCATCCGGAGGAAATTGAGCAGGTGTATGGTATGGTGAATGGCATTGAGGGATTTTTGAACGGAACAATTCTGGAGTTTACAGAGGCACTTCCTGGCGAGAAACTGGAAATGCTGAAAAATACACCGGGTGCTTATCTGGGATCCTGCCGTTATAAACTTCCTGAGAGTCTGGATGACGAAGTATATCCAAAACTGTTTGCAAAATTCGAAGAGATGAACATTGGATACTTCTTCTATATCGGGGGAAATGACTCGATGGATACGGTAAGCAAGCTGTCCCGCTATGCCGAGAAGGTTGGAAGTGACATTATTGTATTGGGTGAGCCGAAGACAGTTGACAATGACCTGGTGCTGACAGACCACACACCTGGCTTTGGAAGTGCTGCAAGATATGTGGCTACAACTGTTCGTGAGATCACAATCGATGCAAATGTATATGAGAAAAAATCTGTTACGATTATTGAGATTATGGGGCGTCATGCAGGCTGGCTGACAGCAGCGAGTGTGCTGGCAAGAAAATATGTCGGGGATAATCCTCTTTTGATTTATCTTCCTGAGGTTGCATTTGATGAGAATGAGTTCCTGGCTAAAGTAGAAGCTGCATTCGAGAAAAACTGCAACGTGATCGTATGTGTATCTGAGGGTATCCATGACAAAGAAGGTACCTTCATCTGTGAGTATGACAGCTCTGTCGGAGTGGATAACTTCGGACATAAAATGCTGGCTGGCTGCGGAAAATATCTGGAGAACCTGGTTCGCAGCAAACTCGGCGTAAAAGCTCGTTCCGTAGAATTGAATGTAAGCCAGAGATGTTCTTCCACAATGATGTCTGCAGCAGATCAGCAGGAAGCTGTTATGGCTGGTAAATTTGGTGTACAGGCAGCATTGAAGGGCGAGACAGGCAAAATGATTTCTTTCGTAAGAGAGAGCAATGCACCATATAAATTGGTTTGTGGACTGGAAGACGTTAATGAAATCTGCAACAAAGAGAAAGGTGTTCCTCTTGAGTGGATTACAGAGGGCGGTTCTGATATCGGTCCTGAATTTGTTGAGTACGCAGCTCCGCTGGTACAGGGTACTGTAAATGTTCCGATGGGAGAAGATGGACTTCCGGCATTTGCATACCGCAAATAATTAGGATAAGTTTAAATTAACAAACTTATAAATATATTTTTTTATTAAGGAAAGGATGTAGGACAAATGGCATTAGTAACAACAACCGAAATGTTTAAAAAAGCTTACGAAGGCGGATATGCAATCGGAGCATTCAACGTGAACAACATGGAAATCGTTCAGGGTATTACAGAGGCTGCTGGCGAGTTAAATTCCCCAATCATTCTGCAGGTATCCAAAGGTGCACGTGCTTACGCAAACCACACATACCTTGTAAAATTGGTAGAAGCTGCTCTGATCGAGAATGACATTCCGATCGCTCTTCACTTAGACCATGGCCCAGACTTCGAGACATGTAAAGCTTGTATCGACGGTGGATTTACATCTGTTATGATCGATGCTTCTCACTATGATTTTGAGAAAAACATCGAGATCACAAAACAGGTTGTAGATTATGCTCATGAAAAAGGTGTTGTAGTTGAGGCTGAGCTTGGAAAATTAGCTGGTGTTGAGGACGACGTAAAAGTTGCTGCTGACGACGCTATGTATACACAGCCGGATGAGGTAGAAGAGTTCGTTAGCCGTACAGGTGTTGACTCTCTGGCTATCGCAATCGGAACAAGCCACGGTGCATTCAAATTCAAACCAGGTCAGAAACCACAGCTGCGTTTCGACATTCTGGATGAGATCACAAAACGTATCCCGAACTTCCCAATCGTTCTTCACGGAGCATCTTCTGTATCTCAGGAGTACGTTAAGATTATCCAGGCTAATGGCGGAAATCTGGCAGATGCTATCGGTATTCCGGAAGACATGCTGCGTCAGGCTGCTAAATCTGCAGTTTGCAAGATCAACATCGACTCCGACTTACGTCTGGCTATGACTGCTGGTGTTCGTGAAGTTCTGTGGAACAAACCGGAAGTATTTGACCCACGTGAGTACCTGAAAGTTGGCCGTGCTAACGTAAAAGAAGTTGTAAAACACAAAATCATCAACGTTCTTGGATCTGACGGAAAAGCTTGATTTTCCCTTTGAGAAGAATCGAACAATAAGCAGGGAGACTGGCGCAGGCCGGTCTCTCTTTTTACATAAGGAGGTTAGAGAGCTATGAGCGAGGCAATTGCAAAATTTCAGGAATTGATCGACCGTTATGATAATCTTGTATTTTTCGGAGGCGCGGGTGTATCGACCGAGAGCGGCATACCGGATTTTCGAAGTGTGGACGGACTTTACAATCAGAAATACGACTATCCGCCGGAGACGATTTTAAGTCACACCTTTTTTATGAGAAAGCCGGAAGAATTTTATCGATTTTATCGCGATAAGATGCTTTGTGATACGGCAAAACCGAATGCGGCACATCTGAAGCTGGCTGAGCTGGAGCGCGCGGGAAAACTTCGTGCTGTCGTAACACAAAATATCGATAATCTGCATCAGATGGCGGGCAGCAAAGAGGTGTATGAGCTTCATGGCTCCGTATACCGCAATTACTGTATGAAATGCGGTAAATTCTATGATTTTCAGTATATGAAGTCAAGCGAAGGTGTTCCGGCCTGTGAGTGCGGCGGGATGATTAAACCGGATGTCGTACTTTACGAGGAAGGGCTTGACAATGAGACAATCAACAAATCTGTGCGTGCGATTGCAAACGCCGAGGTATTAATCATCGGAGGGACTTCCCTTGCTGTATATCCGGCAGCAGGATTGATTGATTACTTTAAGGGAGAACATCTGGTGGTTATCAATAAGGCTCCGACGCCTCGTGACAGACAGGCGGATTTGCTGATACAGGAACCGATTGGGCAGGTATTTTCCCAGATTCAGGTGAAATAGGTAGTGTGCAAAACTGTCTATGAAAAAATGGCAGTGTAAAGTAGCAGATAAAAAAATGGAGCTGAAAAATACAGGAGAAAGGATTATGGAAAAATATGTGTATGAAGTAGGAGATGTGGTAAAGCTGAAGAAAAAGCATCCCTGCGGAAGTTTTGAATGGGAAATTCTGCGTGTGGGTGCGGATTTCCGCCTGAAATGCGAGGGATGCGGACATCAGATTATGATTCCGCGCAAGCAGGTGGAAAAAGGAACAAAAGGGCTTCAGAAAAAATAATACAATTTTTGGAGAACTACTTTACATTCAGGGCAAAGTATGCTAGAATACGAAATTGTTGTGATATATTTTAAGTATCCTTGTTCCCTGCATCGTCAGGGGGCCAAAAGACCGTAAGGAGGTAAAGACACATGAACAAGTATGAGTTAGCATTAGTTCTGAGTGCCAAAGTTGAAGACGAGGTTCGCGAAGCTACATTAGAGAAAGCAAAAGGATATATTACTCGTTACAATGGTACTATTACAGAAGTTGAAGAATGGGGTAAGAAGAGATTAGCTTACGAAATTCAGAAAATGCATGAAGGCTTCTACTACTTTATTCAGTTTGAAGCAGATGCAGCTTGTCCAGCAGAAGTTGAGAGACACGTGCGTATCATGGACAATGTATTAAGATACTTAGTCGTTAGCAAAGAGGCTTAATTTCTTAATTGAATTTAGAAAGCACCATTTTGATTATCAAAACCGAGCATTGAGAAATGAGGTACATCTATGAATAAAGTAATTTTAATGGGACGCTTGACAAGAGATCCTGACGTGAGATACTCCGCAGGTGAGAACGCACTGGCAATCGCCAGATACACCCTGGCTGTAGACAGAAGATTCAGACGCGACGGCGAGGCAACTGCTGATTTTATCAGCTGTGTAGCATTCGGACGTGTCGCTGAATTTGCTGAGAGATACTTCCATCAGGGCATCCGCATTGTTGTGAGCGGACGAATCCAGACAGGAAGCTATACCAACAGAGAGGGACAGAAAGTATATACGACGGAAGTAGTGGTTGAGGAACAGGAATTTGCAGAGAGCAAGTCAGCAAGTGACCAGTATGCTGCATCTCATCCGTCCGCACCGGCACCTTCCGCAGCTGCACCGACGCCAAGTGCTGCTTCAGCAGATGGTTTTATGAATATTCCGGATGGAATTGATGAGGAACTGCCATTCGGTTGATGACCGGAGGAAACTTCATCGCAAATGAATAAAGTAGGAGGAATGAAAAATGGCTTACGATAAAGGTAACAGACCAGACTCTCCATATAAGAAGAGAGGCGGACGCAGAAGAAAAAAAGTTTGTGTATTCTGCGGCAAAGAAAACAATGAGATCGATTACAAGGATGTTGCTAAATTAAAGAGATACGTATCTGAGAGAGGAAAAATCCTTCCAAGACGTATCACAGGCAACTGTGCAAAACATCAGAGAGCTCTGACAGTAGCTATCAAGAGAGCTCGTCATCTGGCTATCATGCCATATGTACAGGACTAATTCCTGATATAAGAAACTTACCGCTTCTGCGATTGCAGAGGCGGTTTTTTTGTATCAAAAAAGAGAGATGGTTTGTTTCCTGTACTTTTGTGATGTATAATAAAAGCACAGAAGGCAGAAAAGGAGGCAAATAAATGGGGAATTATTTCAATCCAGGTATCGAAACTTTCTATAAGATGGTAAATTCCGAGATTTATGTGGATAAAACCGGATTGTTAAAGTACACAAACCGCGTGATCAATACGATGCAGGGATATATTTGTGTGAGCCGTCCGCGTCGCTTTGGGAAATCTATGGCTGCGTCGATGCTTGCTACGTATTATAGCCGTGGCTGCGATGCAAAAGAACTGTTTTCCAGATTTGAAATTGCCGACAGCGAGGATTTTGAAAAGTATTTAAATCAGTATGATACCATTTTTCTGAATATGCAGGAGTTTTTAAGTCAGAGCAGGGATGTGGAGGAGATGCTTCAGCTGCTTCAGAAGAGTGTTCTCTGGGAATTGCTGGAGGAATATCCGGATTTTCGTTATTTTGATCCTACAAATCTTGCAAGAACCATGCAGGATATATACAATAAGACAAAATGTCCTTTTGTGATCATCATTGATGAATGGGACTGCGTGTTTCGAGAATATAAGACAGAGAAAGAAGCACAGGAAACATATCTCGATTTTTTACGCAATCTCATGAAAGATAAAGGTTACATCCATCTGTCCTATATGACGGGGATTCTTCCTGTAAAAAAATATGGAACGCATTCTGCTTTGAATATGTTTGACGAATTTTCTATGATTGATCCGGGTCCATTGGCTTCTTATGTGGGATTTACAGAGTCGGAAGTTCGCGTGCTGTGTCAAAAATATGGTATGGATATGGAAGAAGTAAAGAATTGGTATGATGGATATTCGTTTGCTGAAGTTCCTTCTATCTATAGTCCTCGTTCTGTTGTAAGCAGTATGCGTTTTGGGAAGATCGGAAATTATTGGAATCAAACGGAGACTTTTGAGGCATTGCAGATTTATATAGACATGAATTTTGACGGGCTGCGGGACGATGTGCTGAGTATGATTGCCGGAGAAAAAGTTTCGGTCAATACGGGAAGTTTTACGAATGATATGGCGACCTTTCGGACAGAAGATGATGTACTGACGCTGTTGATTCATTTGGGATATCTGGGATACGATGATGAAAATAAATGTGTATTTATACCAAACAGTGAAGTTCGTGCAGAGTATGTAAATGCAGTATCTGTGTCTGACTGGGGAGAGATTTCAAGGGCATTGAAAAATTCAGCAGATACCTTGCGTGCAATCTGGCAGATGCGTCCCGAGCAGGTGGCAGAGGCGATAAAAAAAGCACATTTTGAAACGTCACATATTCAGTATAATGATGAGAATGCATTGAGTTATACTATTTCCCTTGCACTTTATGCGGCAAGAAACTTTTATACGGTTCACAGAGAATTGGCAGGCGGTAAGGGATTTGCGGATTTGGTATTTATTCCAAGAAAAAAATTTCCGGATAAACCGGCGCTTGTAGTTGAACTGAAGTGGAATAAAAGTGCCAGAGGTGCGATCAGCCAGATCAAAGAGAAGGAATACTGTGAAAGTCTTAGGGAATATCAGGGAAATCTGCTGCTTGTTGGAGTGAACTATGATTTGAAAACAAAAGAACATGAGTGTATCATTGAGCAGTATGAGATTTGTTAGAAAGATAGGGCAAAAGTGCATATAAATAGAAGGGGGCTATCCATTTTCGGATAGCCCCCTTCTCGTTCTATTGATCTTGCGGCATGTTTTCCCCTTGGAAACATAAAATAAGAGCCATCTGATTTCATTTTGCTGAGATCAGATGGCTCTTAAAACTTTATAATGTCCAAGGGCTTATACCTTCCTTTCTTAGATTATGAGTGTTCAAATTA
>JALFVM010000023.1 GCA_022787145.1 Lachnospiraceae bacterium
ATAGCCACTGAAAATGACCATCTCGATATCCGGCTGTAACTCCCTTGCTTTTGCTACTAATTCAATTCCATTCATAAATGGCATCTTAACATCTGTAAATAAAATGTCCACCGTCTGTCGCTTCAGCAGCTCACACGCTTCTTTTCCGTTCGACGCCTCCAGAATCTCCATCTCTTCTTTCTTCTGTTTCAAAAGAAAACAAATTCCCTTGCGTTCAATCTTTTCATCGTCTACAATCAAAATCTTTACCATATTCTTTCCCAACTCTTTTCCCAAAACATTTTGCGTATCTCACAACAAAAGGAGGCAATCCCCCTTTCGATTACCTCCTTTTGTTACTTCTTATTTTTTATTTTAAATGAAACCAGAGAAAAAATAAACAAAAATTTTCCAAGATTCCTAACACAATTTCCAGATATCTCTGTTGTACTCTTCAATTGTTCTGTCAGAAGAGAAGAATCCTGCCTTGCTGATATTGACAAGCATTTTCTTCGCCCACGCTTTGCGGTCTGTATAATCTTCAAAGACCTGTTCTTTCTTGGCTGCATAGTCTTCAAAATCAAGGAAGGTCATAAACCAGTCTTTACCTGCCAGTTCCTGTTTGAGTCTGTTGAGATTTTCTTCACAGCCAACCTCCATCATTTTAGCTCCGGTAATGAAATCGACGATTTCATGAATCACCGGATTGTTGTTGTAGTAATCCCACGCCACATAGTCGCCTTTTTCATAGTGTGCAATGACCTCATCACTGGATGCACCGAAAATATAAATATTGTCATCACCGACCAGCTCATGAATTTCCACATTGGCTCCGTCTTCTGTTCCAAGCGTCACAGCTCCGTTTAGCATAAATTTCATATTTCCAGTACCGCTTGCCTCTTTGGATGCCAGAGAAATCTGCTCTGAGATATCACAGGCCGGAATCAGCTTCTCAGCCAGAGTAACATTGTAATTTTCTACCATCACGACATTCAGATATGGTTTTACATCCGGATCTTTATCAATGATTTCCTGCAAACAGAGAATCATATGGATGATATCCTTTGCGATGGTATACGCCGGAGCAGCTTTTGCTCCAAAAATAACGGTAATCGGTGTTTTTGGAATTTTTCCTTTTTTGATTTCCAGATATTTATAAATAACATACAGTGCATTCATCTGCTGACGTTTGTACTCATGGAGACGTTTAATCTGAATATCAAAAATCGAATTTTCGTTGATCTGCAACCCCTGTGTCTCTTCCAGATAATTTTTTAATGCCAGCTTGTTGTCCTGCTTGATCTCGAGCAGTCTGGAAAGTACCTGTGAATCCTCCAACAGTGTTTCCAGCTTTGTCAGCTCCATCGCATCCTTCTTGTATCCATCTCCAATCCAGCCGGTCACTGCATCCGCAAGTTCTGGATTGCAATGTAAAAGCCATCTGCGGAATGTGATTCCGTTTGTCTTGTTATTAAATTTCTCCGGATACAGGCGGTAGAAATTATTTAATTCAGAATTCTTTAAAATCTCTGTGTGAAGTGCAGCCACACCATTTACGCTGAATCCATAATGAATATCGATATGTGCCATGTGAACCACATCATTCCTGTCGATGATTGCTACGCTTTCATCTGCAAATTTTCTTCTCACTTTATCATCCAGCACCTCAATAATCGGTACCAACTGCGGCACCACCTCTTTCAGGTAATGCATCGGCCATTTTTCCAGTGCCTCCGCCAGAATTGTATGATTCGTGTAAGCACATGTCTTCTTCACCACCTCAATGGCATCATCCATCTGAAGACCGCGCTCCATCAAAAGTCGAATCAGTTCCGGAATCACCATTGTCGGATGCGTATCATTGATCTGAATGACGGCATAATCTGCCAGATCATACAGATTGCTTCCCTTCGCTGTACACTCATCCAGAATCATCTGCGCACCGGCACTTACCATGAAATACTGCTGATAGATTCTCAGCTTTCTTCCTTCTTCATCACTGTCATCCGGATATAAAAACAGTGTCAGGTTTCTCGCAATATCTTTCTTATCAAAGCTGATTCCATCTTCGACTATGTTTTCATCAACAGAATCTACATCAAACAGATTCAATTTGTTTGTCCGATTGTCATATCCAGTCACTGCGATCTCATACTTTCTTGCCTGCAATTTCAGACCACGAAACTGAACCGGATAGCATACATCTGTTTTCGTCAGCCAGCTCTTTTCCTCAATCCACGGATTTTTTGTTTCTTTCTGAAGCTTATTTTCAAATTTCTGCTTAAATAATCCAAGATGATAGTTCAAACCGATTCCGGCTCCTGTATATCCTAAGGTAGCAATGGAATCCAGAAAACAAGCTGCCAGTCTTCCAAGTCCACCATTTCCAAGAGAAGGCTCCTGCTCTAACTCTTCAATCTTACAGATGTCTTTTCCCTCTTTTTTCAGGATATTCTTTACCTCATCATAAATCCCAAGATTAATCATATTGTTGGAGAGAAGTTTTCCAATCAGAAACTCTGCCGAAATATAATAAATTTTCTTTTTGCCTTCTTCGTATTCTTTTTCTTTCGCCATCTCCTGTACTATTGTCAGAAGTGCGTCGTATATCTCCTGATCAGAACTCTCTTTGATTGTTTTATTTAACTGCTTTACAAGTCTTTCCTCAATTTTCATAACAATCTCCTTTCATGACTTTCCCAAACTGTTATCATGACAATAAACGAAATTTCACTTACCTGTATCTCTCAGGTATGATTGAATTATACAATCATTTTTATATGTTTTCTTGCAAAATATCCTCTATTTATAGTACAATACTATCATACATTTCAGAAAAGTTTCTTTTATGGAGGTCTTATGAATCTTTCAGAATTTCAAAAATACAAAGAAAATAAAGTGCACACGGATGATTCTTTCCCTTATAATACTTATTTATGCAGCATTCCTCTGGATTTTCCCTCTGTTCCGCATCACTGGCACGAGGAGGCAGAACTGATCGTGATTCAAAAAGGAAGCGGTATTGTCCATGTCAATTTCAACCAGTACCGCGTATCTGCCGGAAGCATCATTGTCGTTCTTCCGGGACATCTGCATTCCATCGCAGAAATCCCCGGCATGAAAATGGAATATGAAAACATTTTGTTTCGCATGGATATGCTGTTTTCCAAATCAGAGGATCTTTGTTCCCGCGCATTTTTAACCCCCATATTGCATGGAACTTTGCGTGTCAATGACCATATTCATCCAGGACTTAACTACTATGATGAGTTTTCTTCCATTATCCGCCATATGGATCAACTCTGCGAACAGCGCCCCTATGGCTACCAGCTCGCTCTGAAAGGCTCCCTGTTTCAGCTTTTCTTTCTTCTGATTTCCAATCGGCAGCCCCGCACTCTGACTGCCTCCGAGGAGAAGACACTACAAAAGCTGAAATTTATTATACAATACGTACATAAACACTATCAGGAGACCATTGCGATTGATCAGATGGCCGAACTGTGTCACTACAGCTCTTCTCATTTTATGAAGTTTTTCAGGGAGCATATGAAGACCAGCTTCGTCCACTATCTCAATGATTACCGCCTGACCATGGCACATCGGATGCTGGCCTCCTCCTCAGACAGCATCCTAATGATTGCCGAGCAGTGCGGCTTTGACAACCTTTCTTATTTTAACCGGCTTTTCAAGCGTAAGTATGGTATCACGCCAAAGCAGCTTCGCTAACGTTACTGTTCACAGTGCAAAATTGTAGTATGCAATCATTAAATTAACACATATGCAAAATTTCTTTCGATTGACAATTGTGCACGTTTCATGTTATAGTAAATATAATATACGCGCAGATGCAATTGTTCTGTGCGGCCAAACAGGTGTGTCCGATTCATCGGAAAACTGCCGAAAACAGATGTGGTAGCAATATCACATCCGTTTTCGGTTTTTTATTTTTCAGAAAAACCAAAGGAGAACTACTATGTATCTGATGATTGACAATTATGATTCTTTTGTCCATAACCTTGCCAGTTATTTTGAGGAACTGGGAGAAGAAATAACACTCGTCCGCAATGACAAGATATCTATGAAAGAAATTCAGGCCATGATTGACGAGAGAAAACTCGACGGTCTTTTGATTTCCCCCGGTCCGAAATCACCTCAGGACTGCGGGATGTCTCTGGAAGCGCTTCGCCGCTTTGCAGGTCAGATTCCCATTCTTGGTATCTGCCTTGGTCACCAGATCATCGGCTATTCCTGGGGCGCACACATCAAAAAAGGAAAAAAACCAATGCACGGAAAAATCACTGCCGTAACAAATAATCAGCGAAATATGTTTGCAAACCTTCCTGCCGCCTATCAGGTCACACGCTACCACTCTCTCGTCGTGGATGCAGAAACACTGCCTTCCTGCCTGGAAATTGACGCCATGTCAGAGGATGGCGCAATCATGGCGATTAGTCACAAAACGCTTCCCGTCTATGGTATTCAGTTCCATCCGGAAGCCGTTTTGACAGAATACGGACATGAACTGTTACAGAATTTTATTGATTTATGCAAGGAGTGGAAAAACAGCTATGAAAACAACTGTGCAGAAGCTGTCTCTTTATAAAGAGGCAGCCGATATCTTTTCATTATATTATCAGGATACCGATGCCGTTTTTCTGGATTCTTCCCTGAAAAACACGCTTGGACAATTTTCCATCATCGGTCTGCATCCCTATCTGAAACTAGAGGAAACAGACGGCGTTTTATACCGCAATGGTCAGAAAACCTCCGGCTCCATCGAGGAGGCATTATCTGCCTGCCTGAAGGAAAACAAAGAAATGCATGATTTTCCTCTTCCGCTCATTGCCGGTGCAATTGGATATTTTTCTTATGATTACGGAAGAAAATTTGAACACATTACTACCAAACACCCAAAACGTCTGCTGATTCCGGACGCCTTGTTTGTTTTCTACGACAATCTGATCATTGAAGATAAGGAAAATCGGGTTCTTTACGTGACTGCAAGAGGGGAACTTTCTGCACCGGAGGAATCTATACAGACCATTGTACAGGCGATTGAAACGGTCAATCCATGCCCAATTCCGCCCAAAGGGACACATCTTGCAGATTTTCATGCAGATTTTATCAAAAAAGACTATAAACAAGCGGTCGATGATGTGATAAACTATATTATTGAAGGTGATATCTATATCACTAACATGACTCAGCAGCTTACCGTAGAAAGCTCCAAACATCCTTATGATGTATTTCGCTATCTGAGAACTCATAATCCATCTCCATTCGGGGGATATTTTAATTATGGAGATTTTCAGATTGCCAGCGCATCACCGGAACGTTTTATGCTGGTAAAAGACGGAATCGTAGAAACACGTCCGATCAAAGGAACACGTCCAAGAGGAACGACTCCTGAAAAAGACCTGGCGCTCAAACAAGAACTGGCTGATTCCTCCAAAGATAAAAGCGAACTACTCATGGTCGTAGACCTGGAAAGAAATGACTTAAACCACGTCTGCATCCCCGGCAGCGTCAAAGTTACCCGACATTTTGATGTCGAAACGTATGCCACCGTCTTTCATCTTGTTACTACGATCATCGGAAAACTCCGCCCGGAACTTGATGTTCTTGATTTGATTCGGGCAGCTTTCCCCGGAGGTTCCATCACCGGCACACCAAAAATCCGCGCTATGGAGATCATTGATGAACTGGAACACAACCGCCGCGGTCTTTATACCGGTTCCATCGGCTATCTTTCACTGGATGGTTCCTGTGATCTGAATATTGTGATCCGTACAGCGGTCTGCAAAGATGGCCTTTACCATCTCGGTGTCGGAGGCGGTATCACCTGCGAGTCTGATCTGGAATTTGAATATGAAGAAACGCTTCAAAAAGCCAAAGCCGTTCTGGAAGCGATTGAAGAAGCGTAATAAAAACTAGGAGTGTGATGAACATGACAATGATTCAACGTGACGAGGCTTTTGATTTTGGACTGGGAGTTTTTGAAACAATTGCCATAGAAAACAGACATCCAATTCTGGTGCAGGAGCATCTGCAGAGAATAGAAAATTCCATGCGTGAACTTGGCATTCACAATGCAGACTTTTCCTCACTGGTCAGCATCGAAACCATCGAAAAACAGGCACAGGAATGTCCTCCGGGAAGATATGCATTAAAAATCTCGGTATCTCCAAAAAATGTACTCTTTTCTGTAAGAGCAAGCGGTTATACACCAGGTGATTACGAGAGAGGCTTTCGTCTGACTGTCTCCTCTGTTCTTCGCAATGAGACATCACCGCTTACTTACCATAAGACGATGAACTATGGTGACAACATGATTGAAAAACGAAGAGCCAAGGCTGCCGGATACGACGAACCACTTTTTGTCAATACAAAAGGCTTTGTAAGTGAAGGAGCTACCACAAATCTGTTTTGCATCAAAAAAGAACAGATTTTCACTCCATCCCTTTCCTGTGGTTTACTCAATGGGATTCTTCGCCAGTATGTCATGGTTCTGTCGGATGTAAAAGAATACGACTTTACTCTGGCAGAACTTCTGAATGCGGATGAAATCTTCGTGACCAACTCTCTTCTCGGCATTATGCCTGTTTCCTCCATTGATGGCAGAAATTTCCTCTGCCATGAGAAAACGCTGGAATTGATGGCGCAATATCAGGAAATGATCCGTTAATGTGCTGGCATGCAAGTACAGCACAGCCTATCCATAAAAACAGTGCTGGCAGACTCTGATTGAGTCCGGCAGCACTGTTTTTTACTCTATCTATCTCTTCTGTTTATTTTTTCTTCTTGCTTTTCTCTTCCGCCTCTTTTTGCATATACGCCTCATAGAGATCTGGACGCCGCTCTTTCGTTCTGACCAGAGACTGTTCATGACGCCATTTCTCCACATTCGCATGATGACCAGATAAAAGAATCGACGGCACTTTCTTTCCATGCCATTCCTCCGGTCTGCTGTACTGCGGATACTCCAAAAGCCCATCCTGGAACGATTCATACTCTGCCGATTCGTTGTTGCTTAGCACGCCCGGAACCATACGGGAAATTGCATCAATCATCACCATCGCCGGAAGTTCTCCGCCTGTCAGCACATAATCTCCAATCGAAACATAATCCGTCACAATTTCTTCCAGAACACGCTCGTCAATTCCCTCATAATGGCCACAGAGAAACACAAGGTTTTCTTCCTGGGCCAGTTCCTCGGCCATCGCCTGATCAAACACGCGTCCCTGCGGAGTCATATACACCACACGTGGTTTCTTCGGCATTTCTTTTGAAATTGCCTCATAAGCACAATACACAGGCTCCGCCTGCATAACCATTCCGGCGCCTCCACCATAGGGATAATCATCCACTTTACTGTGTTTATTAAATGCATAATCCCGAATATTCGTAGCCTTCAGCGTCAAAAGCCCTTTCTCAATCGCCCTTCCGATGATGCTCGTGTTCAGTCCCTGCTCAATCATCTCAGGAAACAATGTCAATACATGATAATTCATAAGTAACCTTTCTGTGTTTCTAAATCAATCCATCCATCAGATGAATGATCATTTTATTTTCCTTTACATCAACCTCTTTGATGCAATCCCCTATTGCCGGAAGGAGCACTTCCCCATGTGCTTTGCTGTTAACAATATATACGTCATTCGCTCCCGTCTCCATGACATCTTTCAACGTTCCAAAGAGCGTACCGTCTTCCAGAAAAACTTCCATACCAATCAAATCTGCGATGTAATATTCATCTTCCTCAAGAGGCTGTGCCTCTTCTCTCGGAATCCATAGATCTTTTCCTTTGTACATCTCAATGTCATTGATATTGTCAATGCCTTTAAATTTCAAAATCGCAAGATTTTTAAAGAATTTGACGCCCTGAATCTCCAACTTCATCTGCTGACGTCCGGTATCAAGAATCACATAATCCAAATCAAGGAAACGCTCGGGAGAATCGGTGGTCGGAAATACTTTCACTTCACCTCTGACTCCATGTGTGGTTGTAATCACACCTACTTTCAGTAAATCTTCCATATACACTCCTTTATAAAAAAACGGGAACGAAGCCATTTTCTGACTCCGTCCCCCTATTTTCATTGCAGAATATCTACAATAACTTTCTTATTGCTCTTTGATGACGCTGCTTTGACAACGGTACGGATTGCCTTGGCAATACGGCCCTGGCGACCGATTACTTTACCCATGTCAGAAGGGCCAACTTTTAACTCCACATAAACTGCATCGTCTTTTTCTGTCTCTGTCACTACAACTTCATCCGGATTTTCCACAAGAGATTTTGCAATTACTTCTACTAATTCTTTCATTACATACCTCCCCGCCGGCGGCCCTGTTCTTATTTTTCAATACCTGCTAATTTGAAGATTTTTCCAACAACCTCTGTAGGCTGAGCTCCGTTAGCAAGCCATTTTTTTGCTTTCTCTTCGTCTACTTTGTATACGCTTGGATCGCAGTTTGGATCGTATGTTCCGATCTCATCGATACATTTTCCATCTCTTGGAGAGCGAGAATCTGCAACTACGATTCTATAAAAAGGTGCTTTTTTCTGTCCCATTCTTCTTAATCTGATTTTTACTGCCATTGTTTCATTTCCTCCTAAAAATATAAAAAATTAATTAATTATTGATTACAGGATCAAAGTCCTTGATATTTGCTGGGGTCATCCCCGATTTATGTTAAAAGGGAAGTTTAAAACCGCCCCTTTTACCACCTTTTGCGCCCATCATACCGGGCATCTGTTTCATCATTTTCTTGGCCTGCTCAAACTGTTTGACCAGACGGTTTACTTCTGCAATATCCACACCTGCACCTTTGGCAATTCTCGCCTTTCTGGATACATTCAGGATGGATGGATTGGAACGCTCCTTCGGAGTCATAGAAAGGATAATCGCTTCTTTTCTGTTCATATCCTTCTCATCAATCATCTCCTCGATTTCCTTCATCTTGCCGCCCATGCCAGGAAGCATGTTCAGCACACTGGAGATACCGCCCATACTGCGCATCTGATTAAGGCTGTCCAGATAGTCATCAAAGCCGAACTCTGCTTTTTTCAGCTTCTTCTCCATCTCTCTTGCCTTGTCTTCGTCAATCTGCGCTTCTACTTTCTCGATCAGGCTCATCACATCGCCCATTCCAAGAATACGGGATGCCATACGTTCCGGATAAAACTGCTCCAGATCGGAAAGCTTCTCTCCCATTCCCACATAGTAAATGGGCTTTCCGCTGACTGCACGAATCGAAAGTGCAGCACCGCCTCTTGTGTCACCGTCCAATTTTGTAAGGATGACACCATCAATTCCTACTTTCTCACCGAAAGTCTCCGATACATTGACTGCATCCTGTCCTGTCATGGCATCTACCACCAGGATGGTTGCATCTACCTGTACGTTTTCTTTGATGTCTGCCAGCTCTTTCATCATATTTTCATCAATATGAAGTCGTCCGGCTGTATCGATAATGACCAGATTCTGGCCGTTGGATTTTGCATGTTCCACCGCAGCTTTGGCAATGTTTACAGGATTCTGCTTGTCTCCCATCGAAAAGACTTCCACACCCTGTTTCTCACCATTCATCTGCAGCTGTGTGATTGCCGCAGGACGATACACGTCACAGGCAACCAAAAGCGGGTTCTTGCCCTTTGACTTATACTTACCTGCCAGCTTGGCAGCAGTTGTGGTTTTACCGGCACCCTGAAGGCCAACCATCATCAGCACCGTCATGTCCCTTCCCTGCTTTACAGGAATCTCTTCCGTCTCGCCGCCCATCATCTGAACCAGCTCATCATTTACAATTTTGATTACCATCTGACCCGGATTCAATCCATTCATTACATCCTGGCCAACGGCACGTTCCTGTACTGCCTTAATGAATTTCTTCACTACCTTAAAGTTGACGTCCGCCTCCAGCAGAGCCATCTTGACTTCCTTTAGAGCTGTTTTTACATCTGCCTCTGTCAGTCGTCCTTTGCTGCGAAGATTTTTAAATACATTTTGCAGTTTTTCAGTCAAGCTTTCAAATGCCATGTATTATAACTCCTCTAAAATTTCATTGGAAATTGTTTCAATGTCTTTCGCTCCATATTTAGCAGTGAGAAGATGAATCTCATGCACTTTCTCTCTGATATGAATGAATTTTTCTACCAGATGGAGCTTCTCTTCATATTCCTCCAGACTCTTGTTGCAGCGCTTGATCATATCATGCACGCCTTGACGGCTGATTCCAAGCTCCTCCGCCACCTCACTGATGGAATAATCCTCCAAAACTACATTTTCATAGACCTGCTGCTGTCTCTTGGTAAGCAATTCCCCATAAAAATCATACAGCAAGGTTTGTTCTACAAACTTTTCCATGTAAATCACCTTGCCTATCATACATGATTCCGGGAATGTTGTCAAGTATTTTTTCTTGACAGAGTGAAATTATTTTGTTTTACAGGCTGTTATAGTGCTATAAATTACCGTTTTTTCCCTGTTTTATTGTTAAATCCAGAAAACTTGGCTTTGTCCAGATTCTTCTATTAGAAATTCATAGACTCCACATCACCTGACAACAAAGCATTTACAAAGCTATTATATTCTCTCGGTATCCGGGTGAACCATTCACTGACCATCTCCTCAAACATGTCCTTCACTTCTTCATTTGTAAGACCAAGCTCATACAACTGTCTTCTGCCAGCCTTTTTCCTATCATATCTCAGTACCTTTAAATAACCACTGGCTACCAGAAGACTCCAGATTGCATTTTCATTATAATCCAACTGGTCATAGACAATTTGTTCATTGATTGAACATTGAATCGACTCTCCTCTCAACAGCATTTCAAATTTTTCTTTTATCCCAACACTTCCCTCACGAATCAGTTTGTTCACCAAAGCATTGGAACTCGTATTTACCCAATAATCGGCCACTTGCCTTGTATCCAGAAAATTTAAAATAGACCAGGGATTATAGATGTCTTTGCAATCTCCAAAAATAAATCCATCATACCATTTCTGGACTTCCTCTTTTTCCATCTCCAATCCAAACTCTTCCAAAGCAGAAAAGACTTCATCCTGAGTAAATCCAAACGATACAGTATATTCCCTGGATGTTGTTGTAATCACTTTCAGATTATTTAAATCCGAAAAAATAGATTCTTTGCTGACTCTTGTTATTCCCGTCATGATTCCACGCTCCAGCCATGGATTCGTCTTAAATGTAGAATTAAACAAACTCCTGGTAAAAGCCACCAATTCATGCCAATAGCCATCTACATAAGCTTCCTGTATGGGTGTGTCATATTCATCCAGAAGGATAATCACCTTTTTACCATAATAACGATACAGATAATCGGATAATTGATACAATGCAAGCGTTGCATCACTATCGTCCATGTCTTCCGATACACGTTTAAAATATCGGATATCTGACTCATATAAGACACCACTATCAATCAGAAAAGAATACTTCGCATATAGATTTGTAAGAAACTGGAAGATTTTTTTTCGGGCAGTCTTATAATCCTTCTCTTTCACATTTGCAAAAGATAAACTGATCACTGGATAAGTTCCTTGTATTCTTCGATATTCTTCCTCTTCCCAGATTGAAAGTCCCTCAAACAGTTCTCCTCTGTCCGCATATTTCACTGAAAAGAATGCTTCTACCATGCTCATATTCAGAGTTTTTCCAAAACGACGCGGACGCGCAATCAAAGTTACATCATCGTCGCTTTCCCACCATTCTTTAATAAAAGAAGTTTTATCAATATAAAAACAGTTCTTCACTCTTATTTTTTCAAAATCCTGTATTCCAATTCCTATCTTTTTCTTCATAGACACCTCCCACAAACTGTTATGCTGCCTTTACTCTTATTGTATAAGAAAGCCATAGCAGAAACAAGATTTGCACAAAAAATTATTTTCTTTCCAAAAATTAAGAACTTTCCATATCATTGCTTTCGAACCGAAAAAACAGCCATTGGAAAATGAAATTTGTAAAAGCAATCTGTAATCAGCCATCACTTGAAATGGTGGAACGTCATGGAGAACAGCTGAAATCCATATATTGTGAAAATGTTGAGAGTCAGATGGATTCTATGTCTGCTTTGATAAAAAAATTGGAAGAGGGAGGAAATGTATCATTGGGAATTGTAACTTTTTTATACAGAAAGTCCGTCCCCATTCCTGCCAAAGCAAAATGCTATTAAAAACTTAGATTAGTATAGGTTATTATGCTTGACAAATAAACGTTCGTTTATTAAAATGAATGTAAACGACCGTTTGCTATAAGGAATAAGGAAATTCAATTACTATATTGTGGAGCGCTATAATATGGCTGATACAAGGGCAAAGATATTCATGACAGCTTGCTGTAGAATATTATGCTCCGCTTTTTCTTTTTATCAATATGTTTGACAAAAGCGGAAAAGATGAGGATTATGTAGAAATTCTCCGTAATCATACGGAACACTTTACGCAGAGTCACGTTAAGGATTCAGGAGAGGAAGAAGAGTAATATGGGAAATGAGATTAATATGAAACAGTATGGTCTGTCTGAGGCATTTGTAACATCAGTTTATAATTTTCCAGACCTGACTGTTGCGCGGATTCTTTCGCAGGAAAAAGGAATATATCGGCTAGTTTCTTTACATGGAGAAAAATGGGGAGAAATATCGGGTAGATTTCATTATGATGTACAGGCAAAATCAGAATATCCGGCAGTAGGCGATTTCGTGATGGTTGACTGGAACAAAAGCGGCGACAACGCAGTGATCCGCCATGTTCTTCCGCGAAAAAGCTGCTTTATCCGAAAAGCCGCAGGTGTAAAAAACGAGGAGCAGGTCGTTGCGGCAAATATTGATACTGTATTTTTGTGTATGTCTTTGAACAACGATTTTAATTTGCGACGATTAGAACGCTATGTTTCGATTGCATGGAACAGCGGTGCAGTGCCGGTTGTTGTCCTGACAAAAGCAGACTTGTGCAGTAATCTGGAGCATAAACTGTTCGAAGTATCTTCTGTAGCAGAAGGTGTGGATGTTTTAGTGACGAACACCATAAATCAAGACGGTTATGAGGAGATTTATCCGTACCTTACTGAGGGAAAGACAATTGTGTTTATCGGTTCATCCGGTGTAGGAAAATCAACCTTAATCAATTGTCTGCTGGGCGAAAAACATCTGGACACAAATGGACTGAGGAATGATGATAAAGGACGGCACACGACAACCCATCGTGAACTGATCCTTTTGCCATCCGGCGGCATGGTGATTGATACACCAGGGATGCGTGAACTGGGGATGTGGGATGCCGCAAACGGAATCGATCAGACTTTCGCAGATATTGAGATGCTGGCACAAAAATGCCGCTTCCGTGATTGCACTCATTCCGGCAATGAAACGGGGTGTGCAGTACAGGAGGCAGTAGAGTGCGGAGAATTGTCGATAGACCGATTTCGTTCCTGGCAGAAGCTGATGAATGAGAATCGGTATGCGGAAGATACACAAGATTATCTGGTTGAGAAAAGGCAAAAATTTAAGAACATTGCAAAAATCAATAAAAGGAATCGGAAAGGATAAGGAAAAATGATAAATACAAACAGTATTATGATACGTTTAGAGAAAAAAGAAGAATATCGAGAAGTGGAAAAAATGGTAAGAGAAAGCTTTTGGAATGTATATCGTCCTGGATGTTTTGAGCATTATGTTCTGAATCAGCTGCGGGATGATCCGGCATTTGTTCCGGAACTTGATTTTGTTATGGAACAGGACGGCCAACTGATTGGTCAGAACATGTTTATGAGAGCAAATATCAAAGCGGATGATGGCAGGACTATCTCCATCATGACTATGGGGCCAATCTGCATTACACCTGAACCTAAAAGAAAAGGATATGGAAAAATTTTATTAGACTACTCCTTAGAAAAAGCAAAGGAACTTGGCTGTGGTGCGGTTTGCTTTGAAGGAAATATTGATTTTTATGGAAGGAGTGGATTTGCTCCGGCAAGCACCTTCGGAATTCGCTATCATGGTTTGCCGGAAGGAGAAGATGCATCCTTCTTTTTATGCAAAGAATTGATTCCGGGATATTTAGATGGGATTACAGGTGAGTATGCAACGCCACAGGGGTATTTTGTGGATGAATCAGAGGTGGAAACATTCGATAAGGAGTTTCCTCACTTTCTTTTTTATAGGCGTTTGCGAAACGCCACAAGCCGCATCATCAAACAACTTAGGCATACGCAAAAACTCAAGGCTTCCATCTTCATTTTCAGTATGGGAAGTTTGAATTATTTTACTTTTTTGTGTTGCTTCGTTACAAAATCAGAAACAGCTTTTTTGATTTCTTCTCCATGCCCCGCCATCAAATGTCCGCCGCTTTCAAAGGAAACGAATGTGCAGTCTGGGAATCTTGACACCGCCCTCTCCGTATCGTTGTAACTCGCCAGCTTATCGTCCTTCGCATGGAAAATCAGCGTAGGAATCTGTAAATCCTCAATCGGGTAGTCCTCAAAGTTCCTTGCCATATCAGAATTGGTAATTGAGGCATCCAATACCACAC
>JALFVM010000052.1 GCA_022787145.1 Lachnospiraceae bacterium
TACCAGAATGGTAAATGCCAATAGGCTTCAGGTACACGCTCTTGCGTATAACATATTTAATTGGTTTAGACGATTGGCGTTATCAGCAAACATGCGAAAACAACGCATTGATACCGTCCGTTTAAAACTGCTGAAGATTGCCGCAAAAGTAATACGTTCAGCAAGATATATAACATTCAAGCTGTGTAGCAGCTGCCCTTATAAGAATGAATTCTATGAGACACTTTCAAATATCGGTAAGCTGAATGTGCAGCTGGAATAGCAAAGATTAACGAACCTTGACAGCTTAACAATTGCACTCTGAACTCTGCCACAGGGATTTTATACCCTTTTAACAGGTTAATTGAGTGATGTTATGGCTGCATGGATCACTTTTTAGATTCATGGCACAGTTATCTGTTCAGATACTGTTCCGTGAATAATTCAGGATTATTTATAAAAAACGTCTGCCCCATCAAATCTGGTGGACAACAACACTTTTTCCAGCATATAAAAGAAGTAAATATTACTTTGAACTGAGAACAGAAGAGGAAGTCTAGTATTATTTTGAAGATGGTTTCCTGACAGAAGAGCAGCTTCAGATGGATGGCCGTATGCAGCAGTGTTTTATTGTACCATGGATGAATCCTGCAGATATAAACCGCACACCTGCATGGGTAAATGATACTATTTGGTATCAGATTTTTCCGGACAGGTTCTGCAATGGGACACCGGAAAAGAATGGAAATGATATCACACCGTGGAGAAATCACGGAACAGTGACAAATAAGGAAAAATTCGGAGGGAATCTGGAAGGAATCCGTCAGAGACTACAGTATCTTCAGGAGTTGGGGATTACCGGAATTTATCTGAATCCGATCATGGAAGCAGAGTCTAACCACAAATATGATACTACAGATTATACAAAGATTGATCCGGCTTTCGGCGATGAAGAAACAATGAAAGCACTTTGCAGGGAAGCGCACGAAAAAGGAATCCGTATTATGGTAGATGCAGTATTTAACCATTGTGGAAGAAAATTCGCGCCGTGGATGGATGTGCTGGAGCATGGGAAAGATTCCCGTTATGCGGACTGGTTTATGATAGAAGACTGGGAACAGATCGGAAAAAGAGCAGACACCAGAGACCGGCGTTTTTACTCCTTTGCATTTACAGATGCGATGCCGAAACTGAATACGAATAATGAAGAAGTGATCGAATATTTCTGCGAGATCTGTGAGGACTGGATCCGGAAATTTGATATAGATGGAATCCGTTTTGACGTGGGAAATGAAGTGTCTCATCGGTTCTTAAAGCGGATACGGGAACATTTAAAAGCGGTAAAACCGGATCTTTATCTGCTGGGGGAAATCTGGCATGATGCAAGTCAGTGGCTGCAGGGGGATGAATATGATTCAGTTATGAATTATCCGCTGCTCAGTGGAATCCATGACTTTTTCCTTGATAAAACGATGAAAAAAGAGGAATTCGAATATATGGTAAACCGTTGCTATACCATGTATATGCAGCAGAATAATGATGTGCTTTTTAACCTGCTGGATTCACACGATACGGAACGTCTTATGAACCGTTTTCATGATCTGGATAAGTTCTATCAGCAACTTGCAATTCTCTTCACTCTTCCGGGAAGTCCCTGTATTTACTATGGAACGGAGATTGCAATGGAAGGTGCCCATGATCCGGACTGCAGAAGATGTATGCCCTGGAGCGAGATTCACAGCGAAGAGAATCAGGAAAAGATAGCAACAATGCGTAAACTGATCATGCTCAGAAGAAATGAAAAAACATGCAGAAGCCCGCATTTCCATTTCCCGGATACCTATGAAAACGATCGATGCGTAGAGTATATCAAAATAGATGAAGAAGGAAATAAAATGGAAGTTTTGTTAAATGCATTGGAGAAAGAGTTAAAGGTAAAAGAAGCCGGAGAAGTGCTTTTTGCCCGGGAGTTTGATGGAGGGATACTTGGTGTGAATGGAACATTGATCCGAAGGATTTAGGCAACAGAGCACGGAAAAAGAAACGAATATCCCGAAAGAATATTACTGTTATATAAAAGAAGCCCTCCCCCGGGCCGCTGCATATAACAGCAGTGGGAGGGGACTTGCAGATTGCTATGGTTAAACGGATTGAATAAATTTCTCTACATAATGCAGAGCCGCTCCGATCGCCGGTGTATATTGTCCGTTGGTACCGACCAGGATCTGTGTTTTATCCAGTATGAATGGTGCGGCTGTATGGAGATGTTCTGTCAGATATTCAATATCTTCTTCTGTAAAATAAGGTGCCAGATATCCGCTGAGGATGATTGGTGCATCAATAACAAGGTTAAGATTCTTCATGGCAAATGCCAGATGGTTTAAATAATCTTTCCAAATCTGTATGATCTGGGGAGATTTTTTTTCGCGCAGAAGAGGGAAAAATTCTTTGGCAGGCATGCCTGCAGCCTGTTCCAGTGCATTGGCAGAGCAGTAGGTTTCCAGGCAGCCGCGGCTGCCGCAGTAGCAAAGCGGACCA
>JALFVM010000058.1 GCA_022787145.1 Lachnospiraceae bacterium
AAGGATACGACGGAAATTCCGGTAATTGATGAATAAGAACATCATGTTCTGGCGGCTGGCAAATTTTGTCAGCCGTTTTTTGCAGTATGCATTCGTCAAGAAAAAAAACTTTTATTTTTGTGTTACATTTGGTATAATAACCAGAGACGTATGAATCATGAGGAGGTCTTATTATGGCAGAAAAAAGAAACATATATAAGATACATGAAAATGGCGGCATGGGTGCTGTTCGTGTTGCGGACAGTGTTGTGGCCATTATTGCAGGACTTGCGGCTACAGAAGTAGAAGGAGTTGCTTCGATGGCCGGCAATATTACCAATGAATTGGTAGCAAAGCTTGGAATGAAAAATTTGTCCAAAGGCGTTCGGATTGACGTTCTGGAAGATGTAGTTACCGTGGAACTGAATCTGAATATAGAGTATGGCTATAATATTTTGGAAACCAGCAAAACCGTACAGGAAAAAGTAAAAGCTGCCATTGAAAATATGACTGGTTTGACTGTTGCGGATGTAAATGTTCGAATCGCCGGAGTGAATATGGACAATGAAAAAGGAAAGTAAACCTTTCCTTTTTTTCTATGTAGGATGAAGAAATGGAGGAAATCATGGGGAGACGAGAATTAAGAGAACATATATTTAAACTGCTTTTTATGAGTGATTTTAATGAGGGAGAGGAGATGAATGACCAGCTTGCTATGTATTTTGACGGTCTGGAAGTCTTAAAAGAGAAAGACCAGGAATATATGCAGGAAAAATATCAGAAGATTAAAGAGCATCTGGATGAGATTGATGCATTGCTCAATGAGAAATCAAAAGGCTGGAAGACGAGCCGTATGAGCAAAGTGGATTTAAGTATTCTTCGTCTGGCTGTTTATGAGATGAAATTTGATGAGGATGTTCCGGTAAAGGTTGCGATTAATGAGGCTGTTGAGATTGCAAAATCATTCGGCGGTGATGCTTCTGCATCATTTGTAAATGGCATTCTTGGGAAAATTGCAAAAGATGAATAATGTTTATTCTGTAGGGCAGGTGAATGCCTACATTAAAAATATGTTCACACAGGACTTCATGCTAAAGTGCATCAGCGTAAAGGGTGAAGTGTCAAATTGTAAATATCACACATCTGGACATATCTATTTTTCTTTGAAGGATGAGACGGGGACTGTCAATTGTGTTATGTTTGCCGGACAGCGCCGTGGCTTGGCTTTTGCCATGAAAAACGGGGATAAGGTAGTTGTGCATGGCAGCGTCAGCGTTTATGAACGGGATGGGCGTTATCAGCTCTACGCCAGAGAAATTTCACTGGAGGGAGCAGGACTTCTCTATGAGAAATATCTTGCACTCAAACAGGAACTGGAAGAGATGGGAATGTTTGCCCCGGAATATAAGCAGCCGATTCCGCGTTTTGTCAGAACATTGGGAGTGGTGACTGCACCTACTGGTGCGGCTATTCAGGATATCCGTAACATTTCCTATCGCAGAAATCCTTATTTGCAGATTGTTTTATATCCGGCTCTTGTGCAGGGTGAGGGAGCAGTTAGAAGTATTGTGAAAGGAATCCAGATGCTTGACGCATCTGGTGTGGATGTGATCATCGTCGGAAGAGGCGGAGGTTCGATTGAAGATTTGTGGGCTTTCAATGAAGAGGAAGTAGCGAGGGCAATCTTCAATTGCAAAACACCGGTCATATCAGCGGTTGGTCATCAGACAGATACGACTATCGCAGACTTTGTCGCAGATTTGCGTGCACCGACTCCCTCTGCAGCAGCAGAGCTGGCTGTGTATGATTATCGAAGCGTTTTGGAATGTTTTCGGGAATATGAAACAAGATTTGGCAGAGGACTTGAGAGACATTTACTGCTTACTAAGAGCAGACTACGTCAGTATCAGACAAAGCTAAGTTATCTCGGTCCCGAAAATCAGATTCGGGAAAAAAGGCAGTTCCTTGCACAGATGCAGGAGCAAATGGAGTCTGTTATGAACCGAAGAATTTCAGACAGTCGGCACAGGCTGGAGTTATCCATTGAACGAATGAAGGGTCTGTCGCCTCTTGACAAGCTAAAACAGGGATATTCCTATGTATCGGATGAGAATGGAAAAAATATAACAAGCAGCGATCAGGTGAAGGCAGGAAAATTGCTTTCGATTCAGCTTGCGGACGGCGAGATTCTGGCGAGAGCGGAAAAGATAAGAAAAGTCAACAGAGGGAAGATAGATGGCTAAAAAGGAAAACAGGTCAATTGAAGAAGCAATGGAAGCATTGGATCAGATTGCAAAACGACTGGAAAGCAATGAAATTACGCTGGAAGAGTCGTTTCAGATCTACAAAGAAGGAATGGAACTTTTGCAGTACTGCAGCAGGAAAATTGATACAGTAGAGAAGAAAATGCTTCAGATGAATGAGGATGGTACAGTCAGTGAATTTTAAAGAAGAATTACAGGAAAGAACCGGGCAGGTAAATGAATTGATTCAGAAGTTTCTTCCAAAGGAAGAAGGATTTGCGGCAGAATTAGCACAGGCGATGAATTACAGTATGACAGCAGGAGGAAAGCGTCTGCGTCCGATTCTCATGTGGGAATCGTATCGCCTTTTTGGCGGAAAAGGACAGGTGGTAGCGCCGTTTATGGCAGCTATGGAGATGATTCATACACATTCCCTGATTCACGATGATCTTCCTGCTCTGGATAATGATGAATATAGAAGAGGAAAAAAGACGACCCATGCACAATTCGGGGAGGCAATGGGAATACTAAGCGGAGATGCGCTTCTTAACTACGCATATGAGGTGGCGTTTCATGCATTTTATCTGGAACCTGATAACAAAAATATTCCTCTGGCACTGCAGATCCTCTCGTCTAAGACGGGGATTTATGGTATGCTTGGAGGACAGAGTGTTGATGTGACAAATGAGGGTAAAGAAATTTCGGAAGAAATGCTGCTTTATATTTACGAAAATAAAACATCGGCACTGATTGAAGCTTCTATGATGGTCGGCGCGGCGCTGGCAGGAGCTTCTGACGAAAAAATCCGCGGGATGGAACAGGTGGCGTCAAAAGTGGGGCTGGCTTTTCAGATACAGGATGATATTCTGGATGTGACGAGTACAACAGAAGAATTAGGAAAACCTGTTCACAGTGATGAAAAGAATCAGAAGGTAACGTATGTGACACTTTATGGAATTGAGCAGGCTGCCAAAAAGGTGGAGATGCTGTCTCGGGAGGCCATTTTTATGCTGGATATTTTGAAGGAAAAAAATGAATTCCTGCGTGAATTGATTCTTTCGCTGATTACCCGCACCAAATAATGGGGTGGTATACGAATGATTTTAGACAACATCAAAAAACCAAATGATATTCATAAAATTCCGCTGGAACAGTTTCCGGCACTGGCAGAGGAAATCCGCAGTTTTCTGATTGAAAGTATCAGCAAAACAGGAGGACATCTGGGTTCAAATCTTGGTGTAGTGGAACTGACGATGGCGTTGCATAACGTGATGCATTTCCCGGAGGACAAACTGATCTGGGATGTGGGGCATCAGGCATATACGCATAAAATTCTTACAGGAAGAAAAGATGCGTTTTTGGATCTGCGAAAAGAGGGAGGCTTAAGTGGATTTCCAAAACGCAGCGAAAGCGACTGCGATTCTTTTGATACAGGGCACAGCTCTACCTCCATCTCGGCAGGTGTCGGGTATGTAAAGGCAAGAGAACTGACAGGCGGAGATTATCGTGTCGTTTCTGTGATCGGGGATGGTGCCCTTACCGGCGGAATGGCATATGAGGCTTTGAACAATGCCTCGACATTAAAGTCTAATTTTATTATTGTTTTAAATGATAACAACATGTCAATTTCCAAGAGTGTAGGCGGCATGTCGTCTTATCTTGCCGATATTCGTACGGCACAGGCGTATACGGGATTGAAAATGAATGTGACTAAGACACTCAATAAGATCCCGAAGGTTGGTGCTCCTATTGTTAAGGCGGTGCGCAGTACGAAAAGTGGAATCAAACAGCTGATTATTCCTGGAATGCTGTTTGAAAATATGGGGCTGACTTATCTGGGACCGGTAGACGGACATAATATGAGTCAGATGATGAAATTATTGAATGAGGCAAAACGCGTAGACGGGCCGGTTGTAGTGCATGTTTTGACCCAGAAGGGAAGAGGATATGATCCGGCTGTTCGTCATCCGGCGCGTTTTCATGGGACAACTGCTTTTGAAATAAAGACCGGGCTTCCGCTTCAGTCAAAAGGAAAGGCTACCTATACCGATGTTTTTTCTACGGTTATGCGAAAACTTGGAGAGAGAGAACCGAAACTTGCGGCGATTACAGCGGCAATGCCTACCGGAACCGGCCTGAAACGTTTTGCGAGTATGTTTCCGGAACGATTCTTTGATGTTGGAATTGCGGAAGAACATGCAGTGACGTTTGCGGCAGGACTTGCTCTGGGCGGAATGATTCCGGTATTTGCTGTATACTCTTCCTTCCTGCAGAGAGGATTTGATCAGCTGATTCATGATATCTGTATGCAAAAACTCCATGTTGTGTTTGCAATAGACAGAGCCGGACTGGTAGGAAGTGACGGGGAGACCCATCAGGGATGCTTTGATTTGTCGTATCTGTCTTTGATTCCCAATATGGCGGTGATGGCTCCGAAAAACAAATGGGAGTTGTCAGATATGATAAAATTTGCTGTTGCTTATGATGGGCCTGTGGCAGTGCGTTATCCGAGGGGAACTGCTTATGACGGGCTGGAGGAATGCAGGGACCGGATTGTCCTTGGAAAGGCAGAACGCATCCATAAAGGAAGTCAGGTCGCTGTAATTGCGATAGGAAGCATGGTAGAGATGGCCCAGCAGGCTTATGAAAAATTAGTGAGGGAAGAGATCCGTACGACAATGATCAATGCACGATTTGTCAAACCGCTGGATACCGCTTGCCTGGATAAGCTGGCAGCAGAGCATCATACCATTATTACAGTTGAGGAAAATGTAAGAAATGGTGGTTTTGGACAGCGTGTATCGGATTACATGCTGGAGCATCATCCGGATGTGACTGTCCGGGTACTCGCCATCGAGGATTGCTTTGTGGAGCAGGGCAACGTGGCGGATTTGCGCAGAGAACTGGGGCTTGATGGAGAATCCATTGCTGCGGTGGTAAAGGAGTATTGGAAATAAATGAAAGAACGATTAGATGTATTACTGGTAAACAGACAGCTTGCCACATCGAGAGAGAAGGCAAAGGCTGTGATTATGTCAGGAAATGTGTATGTGGAAGGTCAGAAGGAAGATAAAGCCGGCTCGATGTTTCCTGACACAGTAAAGATTGAGGTGAGAGGCAATACGCTTCCTTATGTAAGTCGTGGAGGGCTGAAGCTAGAGAAAGCGATGACACATTTTGGACTGACTTTAGAGGGAAAGGTCTGTATGGATGTGGGCTCCTCTACAGGGGGCTTTACAGATTGTATGCTGCAAAACGGAGCCGTCAAAGTATATGCCATCGACGTAGGACACGGACAGCTTGACTGGAAGCTTCGCAATGATCCGCGCGTGGTATGTATGGAAAAGACGAATATTCGTTATGTAGTTCCTGCTGATATACAGGAATTGGCAGAATTTTCTTCCATAGATGTGTCGTTTATTTCTCTGACGAAGGTGCTTGGACCGGTAAAAGAACTTCTGACGGAACATGGCGAGATTGTCTGCCTGATCAAACCGCAGTTTGAGGCAGGAAGAGAGAAGGTTGGAAAGAAAGGGGTTGTGCGCGATCCGGCTGTGCACAAGGAAGTGATCGAAAAGGTGATTTCCTACAGCAAAGAACTGGGATTTGGCATTCATCACCTGGAATTTTCACCGATTAAAGGACCGGAAGGAAATATTGAATATCTTCTTCATATACGAAAGAATCAAGCAGAATATCAAACAGATGTGGATGTGGATGCAGTTGTGACACAGGCACATCTGGAGCTTGACAAAAGGTGACATCATGCGTAATTTTTTTATGATAACAAATGCACAGAAAGATCCCGATTGGGAAATCACGCATAAAATTGTAACATATTTGAGGCAGAATCATTGTGTCTGCAATGTAGGGGAGGGTGGAAAGAGAAAAAATAAAGGCTCTTATCATTATACAGATGCAGATCAGATTCCGGAGGATGCAGAATGTATCATTGTACTTGGCGGCGATGGAACGCTTTTGCAGGCAGCCAGAGATGTGGTACACAGACAGCTGCCTTTGTTCGGCATTAATATGGGAACGCTTGGCTATCTGGCGGAAGTCGGAAAACAGTCGATTTATCCGGCTCTGGATCAGATGATTATGGGAGATTATGAAATTGAGCAGAGAATGATGCTAAAAGGCAGTGTTTACCGCAAAAATGAGCTGGTGGGTGAGGATATTGCGCTGAATGACATCGTCATTGGGAGAGATGGTCCTTTGCGTGTCATTGGATTTAAGAATTACGTCAATGAAGAATATCTGAATTCTTATAATGCAGATGGTATTATCGTTTCTACGCCTACCGGTTCTACCGGATACAGTCTGTCAGCGGGAGGTCCGATTATTTCGCCTGAGGCAAGAATGATGATGATCACTCCTCTGGCAGCGCATACGCTGAATTCGAGGAGTATCATTCTTCCGGCAGAGGATATCATTAAAGTGGAACTGGGGCCGGGACGCAGGCAGGCAGAAGAACGAGGACTGGCTAATTTTGACGGAGATACGACGATTGCCATGAAGACAGGAGATAAAATTGTCATTCGTCAGTCGGAGATGAGTACAAAGATTGTAAAATTGAATCGTATGAGTTTTGTGGAAGTATTGAGACAGAAATTGGGCAGTAATTAAGCGATGTTGGAGAGTACACGATGAAGCTGAAAAGACATACAAAAATATTAGAACTGATTCATGAATATGAGATTGAAACGCAGGAGGAACTTGCTCAGCGCCTGGAGGAGGCTGGTTTTAAAGTGACACAGGCAACTGTATCCAGAGATATCCGCGAGCTGTGCCTGACGAAAGTAGCGAATAAAAAGGGACGCAGTGTTTATGCGGTACTTCAGGGACAGAATCCAAATCTCAGTGAAAAATATTCCAGAGTGCTTCGGGATGCTTTTGTCTCTATGGACACAGCTCAGAACATTCTTGTCATCAAAACGGTTCCCGGAATGGCGATGGGTGTGGCAGCTGCGCTGGACGAGTTGAAATTCAGTGAGATTATCGGAAGTATTGCCGGAGATGATACGGTTATATCTGTGATCAAAACAGCCGACCAGAGCCTGCTTGTGATGGAGAAGCTGCGTAAAATATTGGAGAAATTGTAACTAGAGGTATATGAATGTTATTAAATTTACATGTGAAAAATCTGGCTTTGATTCGTGAGAGTGAAGTGGAATTTGAGCCGGGGCTGAATATCCTGACGGGTGAGACAGGTGCAGGTAAATCGATTTTGCTTGGATCTGTCCAGCTTGCTCTGGGCGGCAAAATGTCGCGGGAGATGATTCGGGAAAATGCAGATTACGGATTGGTGGAACTGCTTTTTTCCGTTGATGATCCCAGAGTGGAGGAAAAGCTGAAAGCGATGGATGTATATCCGGAGGAAGGACAGATTCTTCTGACGCGCCGCGTTATGGAAAACAGAAGCGTATGCAGAATCAACGGAGAGACCTGTACGATGGCCCGTATGAAACAGGCTGCGTCGTATCTTTTGGATATTCATGGTCAGCATGAACATCAGTCCCTTCTCTATAAAAACAAACAACTGGAAATTCTGGACGATTTTGGGAAAGATCAGATCTGGCAGGTCAAAGAAAAGGTTTCTTCTGTCTATCATCAATATACAGACATAAAAAAGCACCTCTTGGCACAATCTATGGATGAAGAACAGAGAAAAAGAGAGGTTTCTTTTCTTGAATTTGAAATTCATGAGATTGAAGAAGCTGCACTGATGCCGGGAGAAGATGAGCAACTGGAACAGCAATACCGTAAGCTTAATAACAGCAAAAGAATTGCGCAAGCACTTCAGACAGCTCATGGATGTACAGGATACGATGCCCCTTCCTGCGCTGGCGAACTGGTTGGGCAGGCGCTGTATTGTGTGTCCGGTGTTTCGGATTTTGATCCTCAGATTGCGAGTTTGGAAAGCATGCTCAGTGATATTGATGGATTGCTCAATGATTTTAACCGGGAACTTTCTTCGTATATGGAGAGCCTTACTTTTGAGGAAGAGGATTTTTATCAGATTGAGCAGAGACTGGATTTGATCAACAATCTCAAGGCAAAATATGGAAGTTCGATTGAGCAAATCCAAGAATACCAGAAAAAGCAGCAGGAAAAACTGGAATTTCTGCAGGAATATGAAACCAACCGCATGCGGATGGAAGAAGAATATACAAAGATTACAGAACAGCTGGAGACTGCCTGTCAGGAACTGACCAGTGTGCGAAAAGCCTGTGCGAAAGATCTGGAAAAGGAAGTAATCTTGCAGCTTCAGGATTTAAATTTCCTGGATGTAAAATTTGAGATTCATTTTGAGAGAGCAACTTCGTATTCTGCAAATGGCGTAGACGACGTGGAATATCAGATTTCTACGAACCCGGGAGAGCCGATGAAGCCGCTTGGAAAAGTTGTTTCCGGCGGTGAGCTGAGTCGTATTATGCTGGCAATTAAGACTTTGCTGGCAGATAAGGATGAAGTGGGAACCTTGATTTTTGATGAGATTGATACGGGAATCAGTGGAAGAACGGCACAGATGGTATCGGAAAAAATGGCAAGAATCGGAAGAAAGAGGCAGGTGCTTTGTATCACCCATCTTCCGCAGATTGCGTCCATGGCAGATTGTCATTTTGTGATTACAAAAAATTTTGACGGACAGGAAACTGTGACAAAAATTGAAAAATTAAATCAGGAAAATTCTGTCAAAGAACTTGCGAGACTTCTTGGCGGTGCTGAGATTACCGATAAAATTCTGGAAAGCGCCAGTGAGATGAAACTATTGGCACAGAAACAAAAAAATACAAGAGTACATTCTTAAATAATTCACATAATAAGAGAGGATATAGCTGGTCTATATCCTTTTTATTATGCGAAAAGGATGTGATGAGAGATGGATTTTCGATATGATTTTCATACTTCCGTACAATGGAGTCCAGAAATGAAAAAAAGATGCCGCAGATGGCTGCTGTCTCTTGCTGTGCTTGGCTTTTGTGTGATGTTGATTCTTGGATATTATGCTCTGAGAGATTCCATACCGGATGAGATACGCGTCACAGAGGATAGCGAGAAGGAATTGACAGAAATTTTCTCGAATCCTCTGATTACCTGGGAGGACAGTATTCCAGTATCAGGAGGAAAAAAATATACGATTTCCTGCAGAATTTTGAATACTGTTTTTTTGAAAAATGTCAATGTGGAAGTGGTGGGGCATCGCTGGGTCGAGGTGAGCGGAAATGCAATTGGAATTTATATGGAGACAGAAGGAATTCTGATTGTAGATACGGAAGAAATCAAAGGAGAAGATGGAATTTATTATGAGCCGGCGGAAAATCTTGTACAGCCGGGCGATTATATTACCGCTTTTAACCAGAAAAAAATTTCAACAAAGAAGGAACTGATGGCTGCTGTTCAGAATTGTGAAGGAAAACGGGTGCAGCTGTTGCTCGTGCGTAACGGCAAGGAGATTGCACTTTCTCTAACCCCTGTACAATGTGATGACGGAGATTATAAGCTTGGAATCTGGGTCAGGGATGACACGCAGGGAATTGGAACATTAACATATGTAGAGCAGGATGGACATTTTGGTGCCCTTGGACATGGAATCAGTGATGTGGATACAGGAAATCTTTTGCAAATCAAAGACGGGACATTGTATGAGACGGAAATTCTCGGTATCAACAAAGGTTCCAAAGGAACGCCGGGAGAGTTGTCGGGATTGATTCGGTATGATGACAGACGTGTTCTGGGAACGATTCAAAGCAATACAGAAAGTGGCATTTTTGGAAACATAGCATACGCACAGAAGCTTACATTACAGAAAACAGAAGTTGGATATAAGCAGGATATGGAGACGGGGCCGGCTTCTGTATTATGTGCGGTAGATGGGCAGGTAGAGGAATATCACATAGAAATTACAGATATTGATATGAATCATAAAGACAGCAACAAGAGCTTCACCGTAAAAGTGACGGATGCAAGGCTTTTGGAAAAAACGGGAGGAATTGTGCAGGGGATGAGTGGAAGTCCTGTGATTCAGAATGGAAAATTTGTCGGGGCAATTACTCATGTATTTGTACAGGATTCTACAGGAGGATATGGGATTTTTGCGGAAACAATGCTGGCACATTGATACAAAAAAGAACGGCAAAAAGCAGCGAGACTCCTGAAAAAAGAGGGGTCTCCTTGACGAAAGAGGGGAAATTTGGAAGAATGACGCATAACTTGTCGATAAAAACGCCTTGATTCTGAATACATGGCTAGTCTATAATGTCAATGTGAACAGAAATCATGTAATGCAGGGATGTTTTTCTGTCTGTAATTTGTGTTTTTTTAGGAGGAAGATTGATGGAAAAGTTAAGCGTGGCGATTGCTGACGATAACGAAAAAATGGTGGAAATGCTGGGAAAACTCATAGAAGAAGATGAAACCCTGGAATTAGTTGGAAAAGCACATAACGGAGAGGAAATATGCAATATCATTCAGAAAAAAGAGCCGGATGTTGTATTGTTGGATATCATTATGCCAAAGATTGACGGACTGTCAGTCATGGACAAGATTAATCACGAAAAAGAATTAAAAAAACATCCGTCTTTTATTATACTGTCGGCGGTTGGTCAGGAGAGAATCACAGAGGATGCATTTCTTCTTGGTGCAGAATACTATATGCTCAAGCCGTTTGATCAGCAGCATCTTTTGAATCGAATTAAAAGCGTAAGGGGAATTCATAACAGACCGAAAAATATACATAAATTTAATCCGAAAGAAACAGAGCAGAAAAAAACAGAAAATGAGAATTATAATCTGGAAAAGGAAGTTACGGAGATTATTCATGAAATCGGAGTGCCTGCTCATATCAAAGGTTATCAGTATTTGAGAGATGCAATTATTCTTTCTGTAAATGATCTTGAGATGCTGCAGTCAATTACTAAGATTTTATATCCTACAATTGCAAAACGTCATCAGACGACGCCAAGCCGTGTAGAACGTGCTATACGACATGCAATAGAGGTTGCATGGGGAAGAGGAAAGATGGATACAATCGACGCTTTGTTTGGATATACAATCAGTACAGGAAAGGGAAAACCCACAAATTCAGAATTTATTGCATTAATTGCAGATAAAATAAGATTAGAAATGAAAAATCGTACTTTAAATTAGAAAGAAGATGGGATATAATAGATTGTAAAATGGAAAACATTTTACAAGGAGGACTATTGGGGATGAAAAAAATATTATATGCTACTTCTGAGGCGGTGCCTTTTATAAAAACCGGCGGTCTGGCAGATGTTGCAGGTGCGTTACCGAAGTGTTTCGATAAACGTTACTTTGATGTGCGTGTGGTACTTCCAAAGTATGAATGTATCGCACAGAAATGGAAAGATCAGATGAAATACATAACAAATTTCTATATGGAAATGGGTGCGCAAAGCTGTTATGTAGGTATCTTTTATATGGAGTTTCAAGGAATTAAATTCTATTTCATTGATAATGAGTATTACTTCAGCGGCCCGACACCGTACTCATCCGCTCCATGGGATCTGGAAAAATTCGCATTCTTCTCAAGAGCTGTCTTATCTATTTTACCGGTGATTGGTTTCAGACCGGACATCATCCATTGCCATGACTGGCAGACTGGTCTTGTGCCTGTATATTTGAACGATAAATTCCAGGGAGGAGAATTCTTCCGTGGAATCAAAACGATTATGACAATCCACAACCTGAAATTCCAGGGTGTGTGGGATGTACCAACGATTAAATCCATAACCGGACTGTCAGACTATTATTTTGTTCCTGACAAGCTGGAGGCATACAAAGATGCAAACTTCCTGAAAGGCGGACTTGTATTTGCAGATGCAATTACAACCGTAAGTAATACTTACGCAGAAGAAATTAAGACGCCGTTTTATGGTGAAGGCTTAGATGGCCTGATGTGTGCGAGAGCACATGATTTGCGTGGTATTGTAAATGGTATTGATTATGATATTTTCAATCCGGAAACAGATCCGGATATTCCATTTAATTATAATGCGACAACTTTCCGCAAGGAGAAAGTGAAAAATAAAGTTGCTTTACAGAAAGAACTCGGACTTGAACAGGATCCGAAGTGTATGATGATCGGTATTGTATCGCGTTTGACTGATCAGAAAGGTTTTGACTTGATTGCCTATGTGATGGATGAGCTGTGTCAGGATAATGTGCAGATTGTTGTGCTCGGAACCGGTGAAGAACGATATGAAAATATGTTTCGTCATTTTGACTGGAAATATAATAATAAGGTATCTGCTAATATTTATTATTCAGAGCCGATGTCTCACAAAATTTATGCTGCCTGTGATGCGTTTTTAATGCCTTCGCTGTTTGAACCGTGCGGTCTCAGTCAGCTGATGAGTCTGCGTTACGGAACGGTGCCGATTGTTCGCGAGACAGGCGGTCTGAAGGATACCGTAGAACCTTATAATGAATATGAATGTACGGGAACCGGCTTTAGCTTCAGAAATTATAATGCTCATGAGATGCTCAATGTCATTCGAAATGCGGAAAGAATTTATTATGACAGAAAACGTGAGTGGAATAAAATCGTTGACAGAGGCATGGCGAGGGATTTCTCTTGGAATAATTCAGCTGCTCAGTATGAAGAATTGTATAATTGGCTGATTGGCTGATAAAACACAGAAAAGAAACAAATCAAACAAAAGGTAGTGTTGCAGGATTCTTGTGAATACCCGAGGTAATCGGATATTCACAAGAATCCTGCAACATTTGTTTTTTCAGAAAAAGGTTGACAAAGACAGGAAAGTATACTAATATGTTACTAGAAAACACGAACATAGGTTCGCATCTTGAGGTCATAGATAAAAAGGAGTTAGTATGAATAGTGAAAAGCAAAAGGCCTTGGAGGCTGCATTAGGCAAGATAGAGAAGGATTTTGGAAAAGGTGCTGTGATGAAACTGGGAGAGTCCAGTGTGAATATGAACATTGAGACTGTTCCCACAGGTTCTTTGAGCCTGGATCTTGCCCTGGGATTGGGAGGAGTTCCTAAAGGAAGAATTATAGAGGTTTATGGACCGGAGTCAAGCGGTAAGACAACCGTTGCACTTCATATGGTGGCAGAAGTTCAGAAACGTGGCGGTATTGCTGGATTTATTGATGCAGAACATGCTCTCGATCCGGTTTATGCCAAGAATATTGGTGTTGATATTGACAATCTGTATATTTCACAGCCGGACAACGGAGAGCAGGCACTGGAGATTACGGAGACGATGGTTCGTTCCGGCGCAGTCGATATTATTATTGTAGATTCCGTGGCAGCTCTGGTGCCAAAGGCAGAGATTGATGGCGATATGGGAGACAGTCATGTGGGATTGCAGGCAAGACTGATGTCTCAGGCTCTGCGAAAACTGACTGCTGTGATCAGCAAATCAAACTGTATTGTGATTTTTATCAATCAGCTTCGTGAGAAGGTAGGCGTGATGTTTGGAAATCCAGAGACAACGACTGGAGGACGTGCACTGAAATTCTATTCTTCTATTCGTATGGATGTGCGCAGAATCGAAACGCTCAAACAGGGCGGTGAGATGGTCGGCAACCGTACCAGAATTAAAGTTGTGAAGAATAAAATTGCTCCACCGTTTAAACAGGCAGAGTTTGATATCATGTTTGGAAAGGGAATTTCCAGAGAAGGGGATATTCTGGATTTGGCGGCTGAAATCGGAGTCGTCAATAAGAGCGGTGCCTGGTATGCTTATAATGGAGAGAAAATCGGGCAAGGCCGTGAAAATTCCAAAGTATTTTTGCAGGAACATCCGGAAATCAGAGATGAAGTGGAGGCAAAGGTAAGAGCTCATTATGGTCTTGCAGGAGGAGAGCAGCCTTCTGAAGAAGCAAAAGGGGATGAAAAGTCATCCGGTGAGGAAGATGCTTAATGTGTGAGGAAGAGTTTTTGCAAAAGAAGATTATCCGAAGAGCCATGCACTTGCTGGAACATATGGATCGAACAGAGAAAGGATTGAGAGATAAACTCAGACAAAGTGATTATCCAGAGGATATGATTGAATATGCAATCGCATATGTGAAGTCTTATGGCTATGTAGACGATGCGCGATATGCCAGAAATTATATCCGTTACCGTCTTGATCAGAAGACACGACAGCAGTTGATGCAGGAGTTGTATCGCAAGGGCGTGGATCGAAGAATGATCCAGGAGGCATGGGAAGAGATTGCACAGGAGGAGCAGCCTGACGAGCGCAGGCTGCTTCGTTCGCTTCTTCTGAAGAAAAGTCAGGGGAAGAAGCAATTGACGAAAAAAGAATATCAGAGATTGCAGGGATATTTGGCGAGAAAGGGATTTTCCTGGGAAGATATAGCGGCTGTTATGGAAGAAGAGAAGATTGAATTGATATATTAATATTGACAATTTGAACAAAAACGTTTAGAATTATATTGTTGTGAATGTACAATGAAAACAAAATAAGGAGGTGCTCCTGTGGCAGGTGCAGTGATAAGTGCAGTTGTCGCTGTGGTAGTCGCGCTACTTATTGCAATTCCTATTACTTGCAAAGTTGCTGTTGAGAACAAAGTGAAAAAAGACGCTGAAACGGTTGGAACAGCAGAAGAAAAAGCAAGAAAAATAATAGATGAAGCATTAAAAACAGCCGAGACTAAAAAACGCGAAACGCTTCTGGAAGTGAAGGAAGAATCTCTTCGTACACGTAATGAATTGGAGAAGGAAACAAAGGAGAGAAGAACGGAACTTCAAAAGTATGAGAAACGTGTGTTGGCGAAAGAAGAAGCCGTAGATAAAAAGGCCGATCTCATTGAAAAGCGTGAAGTTGAGTATGCAGCGAAGATAACTGAATTGCAAAACAAACAAAAGAAAGTTGACGAGCAATATGAACAAGGAGTACAGGAACTTGAGAGAATCTCAGGTCTGACCTCCGAACAGGCAAAAGAGCAATTGTTGAAAACTGTTGAAGATGATGTAAAACTGGATGCAGCAAAGCTTTACAAAGAACTGGAAAGCAGAGCAAAAGAAGATGCATCCAAAAAAGCGAAGGAGTACGTGGTTACAGCGATTCAAAAATGTGCTGTGGATCATGTATCTGAGGCAACGATTTCCGTTGTTCAGCTTCCCAGTGATGAGATGAAAGGAAGAATCATCGGCCGTGAAGGCCGCAATATCCGTACACTTGAAACGTTGACGGGTGTAGATTTGATTATTGATGATACACCGGAAGCGGTTGTGTTATCCGGATTCGATCCAATCCGTCGTGAAGTGGCAAGAATCGCATTGGAGAAGCTGATCGTAGATGGTCGTATTCATCCGGCCAGAATCGAGGAGATGGTGGAGAAGGCTCAGAGAGAAGTGGAGACTCAGATTCGCGAAGAAGGAGAGTCTGCTGCTGTTGATGTGGGCGTACATGGAATTCATCCGGAGTTGATTCGTTTGCTTGGGCGTATGAAGTTCCGTTCCAGTTATGGACAGAATGCATTGAAGCATTCCATTGAGGTTGCGCAGTTGTCCGGACTTCTTGCGGGAGAAATAGGAGCAGATGTTCGAGTTGCAAAACGCGCGGGACTTTTGCATGATATTGGTAAATCCATTGATCATGAAGTGGAAGGATCTCATATTCAGATTGGTGTGGATTTATGTAAGAAGTACAAAGAGTCTGCGATTGTGGTAAATGCAGTTGCTGCTCATCATGGCGATGTAGAACCGGAATCTTTGATTGCCTGTATTGTTCAGGCTGCAGATGCAATTTCAGCAGCAAGACCAGGTGCGAGAAGAGAAACTCTGGAGATTTATACCAACAGATTAAAACAATTGGAAGACATTGCAAATCAGTTCAAAGGTGTCGACAAATCTTTTGCTATTCAGGCGGGTAGAGAAATACGTGTTATGGTTATGCCGGAGCATATCTCAGATGCAGATATGGTATTTCTGGCAAGGGATATTTCGAAACAGATTGAAGCTGAGTTGAAATATCCGGGACAGATTAAAGTCAATGTAATACGTGAGAACCGAGTGGTAGATTATGCAAAATAGGATTTTAAAAGTTCTTGTGAAGATATGAGAAGATGGTGCGCGATTTCAATCGTGCACCATTTTTTTGAAAAAATCAGGAGGAAACATGAAATTAGTAACGTTTATTGAAAAAGGAAGAGAATTTGCTGGGATATTGTCAAAAGATGGAAGCGAAGTATATTCTTTTGAGAAGCTTCAGCAGCCATTTCAAACAGTAGAGGAGGCTGTAAAAGGAATGAGTGAGGCGGATATCCGTGCTTTATCAAGTTTATGTGATATGGTGAAGGGACAGGGAATCCCTTATGAAAAAGTTACAAAATGTGCGCCGATTCCAAGGCCTTCTCAGGACGTCATCTGCCTGGGAATCAACTATATGGCTCATGCGGAGGAATCTGCCAGATACAAAAAAGAGGCGTTTGAGCGCAACCGGGAATATCCAGTTTATTTTTCTAAACGCGTAAATTTGGCAGTAGCCGATGGTGGATACATTGAAAGTCACAGTGATATCCTGGAGCGCCTTGATTATGAGGTGGAACTGGCCGTGGTCATTGGAAAAGATGCCAAAAACGTAAAAAAAGAGCAGGCGTGGGAGTATGTGTTTGGTTACACGGTGCTTAATGATGTCAGTGCCCGCGAAATTCAGACGAGACATAAACAGTGGTATTTTGGAAAAAGTCTGGATGGTTTTTGTCCGATGGGTCCGTGGATTATCACAAGAGATGAAGTTGGTGAGAATCCTTCCCTTAAGATTACATCAAAAGTGAATGGAGAACTTCGCCAGAACAGTAATACAGATCTGTTGATTTTTGATATTCCGTATGTCATTGAAGAGCTGAGCAGAGGAATGACATTGCAGGCAGGAACGATTATTTCTATGGGAACACCTGCTGGTGTTGGAATGGGATTTGAACCGCCGAAATTTCTGAAACCGGGTGATGTAGTAGAATGCGAAATTGAAAAAATTGGTAAAATTTCCAATACTGTTCGATGAAATATTTGTAAAATTGTGAGAAGTTATTGACAAATCAAAAATATTTATTATAATTAAAGTTAATTTAGACGAAAGGGAGATATTTTGTATGTTAGCAAGTAGTAAGATGAATACATTCGCATATTCTTTTTATTATTTCTGGGGTTATTATTTTAACGCCGGCTATTTTGCTATGTCAAAACATCTCAGGTGCAGTCTTTAGAAAAAGAGGAAAATCTGTTTTTTCGTGTGGCTTTAAACCGATGTTTGCATAGCAGACATCGGTTTTTTGTTGTGAATTTGTTACGTGAAAGCAGAGAAGTGTGAAAGGAAAAGCAGAGAAAAATAAATGCAAAGCAAAAAAATAAATGCAAAGGAGAAAGAAACATGATCGTAATTGTAAAACAGGGAGCAACAAAAAACAGCATCGAAGAATTGAAGCAGGAGTTAAGGCAAAAGGGATTTGATATCCATGAATCTAAGGGAACGACTACCACCATTCTTGGCCTGGTGGGAGATACGTCTTCTCTGACAGAGGATGAACTGCTGACGTATGATGCGGTAGAGGCAGTTCGAAGAATCCGTGAGCCGTACAAACTGGCAAATCGAAATGTACATCCACAGGATACCGTTGTAGAAGTGTGCGGAAGAAAAATCGGCGGAGGCAATTTTCAGGTAATTGCAGGCCCGTGTTCCATTGAGTCAGAAGAACAGATTACAGAGGTTGCCAAAGATGTCTGTGCTTCCGGTGCGGGATTTTTAAGAGGTGGGGCATTTAAGCCGAGAACTTCCCCGTACTCTTTCCAGGGACTTCACGGAGATGGACTGAAACTGCTTTTGGAGGCAAAGAAAGCAACCGGTCTTCCTGTGGTAACCGAAATTATGAGTGCTGCACATCTGGATTTATTTGAGGATGTGGATGTAATTCAGGTCGGTGCGAGAAACATGCAGAATTTTGAACTTCTGAAAGTACTTGGAAAAACGAATAAGCCAATTCTTTTAAAGAGAGGACTTGCGAATACACTGGACGAACTTTTGATGAGTGCAGAGTACATCATGGCAGGTGGAAATGAAAATGTCATTCTCTGCGAACGTGGAATCCGTACTTTTGAGACGTCTACAAGAAATACACTCGATATCTCTGCGATTCCGATGCTTCGAAAGAAAACGCATCTTCCAATTATTGTAGATCCAAGTCATGCCGCAGGAATCCGCCATATGGTAGAACCGCTTTCCATGGCTGCTATTGCAGTGGGGGCAGATGGTTTGATGATCGAAGTGCACAACAATCCATCGAAAGCGCTCTGTGATGGTCCACAGTCATTGACTCCGCAGGCGTTTGATGATTTAATGAAGAAAATTAATAAGACAGTAGCATTTTTCCAGGGTAATTGATATACTGATATATTGTCGGATGCAGTGAACCGGCAGTATTTTATATAGAAATTACGGAGTGAAAAAATGAATTTATTAACAGCGGAACATATACAAAAGACTTATAGTGAGAGAGTACTTTTGAATGATGTGAATTTCAGTATCCATCAGGGAGAAAAGGTGGGTGTGATTGGAACGAACGGAATGGGAAAAAGCACTCTTCTGAAGATTATTGCAGGTGTAGAGGAGGCAGATCAGGGAGAAATAATAAAAGGAAACAAGGTCCATATTCGTTATTTGCCTCAGACACCAGTGTTTGAAAAGAATATGACTGTCCTGGAGGCAGTTTTGCAGGGGAATGTCAATGACATCAATCAATGGTCCGTTGAGAGCGAGGCAAAGACAATTTTGCGGGAGCTTGATCTGGATGACTATGAACAGAAAATTACAGAATTGTCCGGCGGCCAGAAAAAAAGAGTAGCTCTGGCAAACGCAATTTTAGCTCCTGTGGAAATTCTGATTTTGGACGAGCCGACCAACCATTTAGATGATGAAATGTCTCAGTGGCTTGAGGAATATCTGATTAAATTCCGTGGAGCAGTCCTTCTTGTTACGCATGACCGTTATTTTCTGGATCGTGTGGTGACAAGAATTGTAGAGGTGGATAAAGGAAAGCTTTACAGTTATCCGGGCAGCTACTCGGAGTTTGTACGCCTGAAGGCGGAAAGACAGAATATGGAGATTGCGTCTGAGAGAAAACGACAGAGTATTTTGCGGACAGAATTAGAATGGCTGCACAGAGGCGCTCGCGCCCGCTCTACAAAACAGAAAGCGCATATCGAGCGGATTGAACAGATGCAGGAACAAAAAGCACCAGAAAAAGAAGTTCAGGTGCAGATGTCTTCAATTGCCTCGAGACTGGGGAAAAAGACGATCGAAGTAAATGCAGTCCAAAAAGCATATGGTGAGAAATGTCTGTTTGATGATTTTTCCTATATTTTCTTAAAAAATGACAGAATTGGTATTATTGGACCAAATGGATGCGGTAAGAGTACACTGATGAAAATTATTACGGGAAATCTAAAACCGGATTCTGGAACGGTTGAAATTGGAGATACGATTAAGATCGGATATTTTTCACAGGAAAATGAATACATGGATGAGTCCATGAAGGCGATTGAATATGTAAAAGAAGTGGGAGAATATGTCCATACAGTCAATGGAACGATCAGTGCTTCTCAGATTATGGAGCAGTTTCTCTTTGATGGTACCATGCAGTGGACACAAATCAGCAGACTGTCAGGAGGTGAAAAACGTAGGCTGTATCTGCTTCGCATTTTGATGAGCCAGCCGAATGTGCTGATTCTGGATGAACCGACGAATGATCTGGATATTCAGACTCTGACGATTCTGGAAGACTATCTGGATGCGTTTGATGGAATTGTCATTACCGTATCGCATGACCGTTATTTTCTGGATCGAATTGTTCGAAGAATTTTTGCGTTTGAAAATGGTCATATCCGTCAATATGAAGGAAATCATTCCGACTATCTTCTTGCGAGGCCGGAACCGATGAAAAAAACGGAAGGCGCAGAAGTAAAACCGAAAAAAGAAAAGACAGAAAAAGTAAAGACTCAGAAATTGAAATTTTCTTATAAAGAGCAAAAAGAATTTGAGACGATTGACGAGGAGATTGAGAAGCTAGAACATGCCATTGCAGATAAAGAACGATTGATTGGTCTGAATGCTTCGGATTTTGTGAAGCTGAATCAGCTGACAGCAGAGAAGGAAGAACTGGAGAACAAACTGGAAGAAAAAATACAACGATGGGAATATCTGAATGAATTAAATGAGAAAATTCAGCAACAATAAGAAAAAGCTGTGTTACGTTTGTGATTTGCAAAGCAAATGTGACATGGCTTTTTGCGTTGCACGGATAAAGAGAAAAAATATATAAATGTGATAAAAAGTTAACAAAAAAATGTGTAAATTTGGTAAAAAGTTAACAAGATTGTTACTTATTATTCGAAAAATATACAAAAAAATCAAAAAAAACCTTTAAATTTTTGTGAAGATGTGATAGAATACCATTAAAGGGAGTGCAGAGGAGAAAATAATGTATTGTGGGCGTTTTTACATAGAATGTTCTAATCTGTACTTGCGTGTTACATTTCATTTTATGCAAAAGATGCATAAAGTATAAAAATTAAGGAGGACATTTATGGCAACAAAAAAAGAAGAAGTAACTCAGGCACCGGAGACTATGAGTGATGCGGAAAAACTCGAAAAACGGATTGCTGCCATGAAAGAGGCACAGAAAGTTTTTGCAACCTATACACAGGAGCAGGTTGATAAAATTTTCTTTGAAGCTGCAATGGCTGCAAATAAACAGCGTATTCCTCTGGCACAGATGGCTTGCGAAGAGACAGGCATGGGTGTTGTAGAGGATAAGGTTATCAAGAATCATTATGCTGCAGAGTATATGTATAATGCATATAAGAACGTGAAGACCTGTGGCGTAATCGAGGAAGATACTTCTTATGGTATTAAGAAAATCGCAGAGCCTGTTGGTCTTGTTGGAGCGATTATTCCTACAACAAACCCGACATCTACCGCTATTTTCAAAACTCTGATCTGTCTGAAGACAAGAAATGCCATCCTGATCAGCCCTCATCCACGTGCAAAGAAATGTACAGCAGAAGCTGCAAGAATCGTTTATGAGGCAGCTGTGAAAGCTGGTGCGCCGGAAGGAATCATCGGATGTATCGAAGAACCTACAATTGAAATGTCTGGTATGCTGATGAAATCAGCAGATGTTATTCTTGCAACAGGTGGTCCTGGAATGGTTAAGGCTGCTTACTCTTCCGGAAAACCGGCAGTTGGTGTAGGACCTGGTAATACACCTGTTATTATGGACAGCAGCTGTGATATTCAGACAGCTGTATATTCTGTTATCCATTCCAAGACATTTGATAATGGTATGATTTGTGCTTCTGAGCAGTCTGTAACAGCAGTTGCAGATATTTATGATAAAGTTCGCGCAGAATTTATCAAACGTGGATGTCATATCCTGAACAAGACAGAGTTAGATAAGATGCGTCAGATTATTCTGACACCAGCAGGAACGGTTAATCCGAAGATCGTTGGTCAGAAAGCTGCTACAATCGCAGAACTTGCTGGATTTACAGTACCGGCAGATACCAAGATCCTGATCGGCGAAGTTTCTTCTGTTGATGTTGCAGAGCCATTTGCGCATGAGAAACTTTCTCCTGTACTTGCTCTTTACAAAGCAAAAGATTACGATACAGCGCTTGATATGGCAGATCAGCTGGTTAAAGACGGCGGATATGGTCATACAGCATCTTTATATGTACATCCGGCTGAGACTGAGAAACTTCAGAAATTTGCAGATCGCATGAAGACCTGTCGTATTCTTGTGAATACTCCATCTTCTCAGGGTGGTATTGGAGATCTTTACAACTTCAAACTTGCTCCATCTCTTACACTTGGCTGTGGTTCCTACGGTGGAAACTCTGTATCAGAAAACGTTAACGTGAAACATCTGATGAATGTCAAGACTGTAGCAGAAAGGAGAGAAAATATGCTGTGGTTCAGAGCTCCTCAGAAAGTATACTTCAAGAAAGGCTGTCTGCCAGTAGCTCTCGACGAGCTGAAAACATATTACCATAAGAAAAAAGCATTCATCGTTACTGATGGATTCCTTTACACAAGTGGATATGCAAAGAAAATTACAGATCTGCTTGACAATATGGGCATTATCCATACATGCTTCTATGAAGTTGCTCCAGACCCAACTCTTCAGATTGCTAAGAAAGGTCTTGAACAGCTGAAAGCATTTGAGCCAGACGTAATCATCGCTCTCGGTGGTGGTTCCTCTATGGACGCTGGTAAGATTATGTGGTTAATGTATGAGCATCCAGAATGCGCATTTGAAGACCTGGCTATGGATTTCATGGATATCCGTAAGAGAGTTTATGTATTCCCGAAAATGGGCGAGAAAGCTATGTTCGTAGCAGTTCCGACTTCTTCCGGTACAGGTTCTGAGGTTACTCCATTTGCAATCATTACTGATGCAGATACAGGTACAAAATGGCCAATCGCAGACTATGAGCTGCTTCCAAATATGGCAATTATCGATGCTGACTTTATGATGAATCAGCCGAAAGGTCTGACAAGTGCTTCTGGTATTGATGCACTGACACATGCTCTGGAGGCTTATGCATCCATCATGGCTACTGATTTCACCGATGGTCTTGCACTGAAAGCTGCTAAGAATATCTTTGATTATCTGCCGGCAGCATACGACAAAGGCGCTGGCGATCCAATCGCACGTGAGAAAATGGCAAATGCTTCTACTATGGCTGGTATGGCATTCGCAAATGCATTCCTGGGAATTTGCCACTCTATGGCACACAAACTGGGCGCATATCATCACCTGCCACACGGTGTTGCTAACGCATTGTTAATCGAGCTTGTAATGCGCTACAATGCTGATCCAGCTCCAGTGAAAATGGGAACATTCTCTCAGTATCCATATCCACACGCAAAAGAGAGATACTGTGAGATGGCTAGATTCTGCGGTATTACAGGTAAAGATGATGATGAGACATTCGAAAACTTCATCAAAGCAATCGCTGATCTGAAAGCAAAAGTTGGTATTAAGAGAACCATTAAAGAATATGGAATCAAAGAGGAAGACTTCATGGCTACATTAGACGAGATGGTAGAGAATGCCTTCAACGACCAGTGTACAGGAGCTAATCCGAGATATCCACTTATGTCTGAGATGAAAGAGATTTATCTGAAAGCATATTACGAAGGCTAATCAGTCATAATAGTCCTACAAAAAGAAGGTCGCCCGAAAGGGTGGCCTTCTTTCAATTGCAATCATATCAAACAAGAAGAAATTAAGACAAAGGTTTTAAAGCGCGTTCCAGAATTCCGTTCATATGGGCGATGGCAGTTCCGTAATTTGTCATAGGAACTTTGGCATCCTCTGCACATCGAATGCGGTATTTCATTTCTTTTTCATTTAAAACGCAGCCGCCACAGTGAACGATCAGCTGATAAGGAGATAAATCCAGAGGAAATTCGCCGCCGCTGGTGAAAGAAAATGTGAGATTTTTTCCTGTGTGAGCGCGAATCCATTTTGGCATTTTCACTGTACCGATATCCTCACATTGTCTGTGGTGTGTGCATCCTTCAGAAATGAGAATGTGATCTCCGTCTTTCAGAGAATCCAGCATGTGTGCACCTCTTACCAGGGAATCTAAATTGCCTTTGTAGCGGGCAAAAAGGATAGAAAAAGAAGTAAGAGGAACGTCAAGAGGAGTATCTTTGGAAACCTGTTTGAATGCCTGGCTGTCTGTGATGACAAGACGTGGCTTGCGGCCGATCGAAGTCAGAGTATCTTTTAATTCTGTTTCCCGGACAACCAGAGCGGTTGCACCGACATCAAGAACATCGCGAATTGTCTGCTGTTGTGGAAGAATCAGACGACCCTTTGGTGCGGCAGAGTCAATCGGAACGACCAGGATGACGAGATCCATTGGCGCAAGCAAATCACCGACGATTTTTTTGGAATCGGCATCATCTGGAAGCTGAGCTGCGAGCAGCTCCTTTAATTCATGGATATTTTGTCCTTCTTTTGAACTGACCTCAATATAAGGATCGGAAAAGACGGATGTATCGACCGGGCTCTTTTGGGAAGGGCAAAGATCAATCTTATTTCCTACGATTACACAGGGAATCTTTTTTTCATGAATTTTATTGAGAATGGCGAAATCTTCTTTTGTGGCTCCGACGGAAGCATCAATGACCAGTAAAGCGATGTCTGTCTTGTTTAAAATCTGATATGCTTTTTGGATTCGGAGTGTTCCGAGCTTGCCTTCATCATCCAACCCAGGTGTATCGATCATGACAACAGGACCAAGAGGCAACAGTTCCATTGCTTTTGGGACTGGATCGGTGGTGGTGCCTAAAACGTCAGAAACAATGGCGTGATTTTGACCGGTGATGGCATTGATGATACTGGATTTTCCGGCATTGCGCCTGCCGAAGATTCCGATGTGTGTGCGGTTTGCAGAAGGTGTGTTGTTTAGGCTCATAAGCATTCTCCTTTCGTGCTTTGTGATTAGTGTACCAGCGAATCGCCGCGGTCGGTAACAATTTGGTATCCAATTTGTTCCATTTTGCTGCGTAATTGTGCCAGGTTTTCCGCTGCCTGTGTTCCCGTGTTTGGCTTGTTGTCATAGAGGGAATAGGAAGCACGGTTTTCAAGCGGTGAGAGATTTGGCATGATGACATTGGCTCCTGCCAGGATTCCGAGTTGCTGTCCATTTTCGGATAATGCACCCAGCGCAGTAGTGGCGGGCAGTAATGCCTTTGGGAGCATTAGACGAAGAAGCGCAAGCAGATAAAGAGTTAACTCCAGACTTCCGGCCTTCTCCTGAGCAAAAGGTGTGTCGTGGTGTGGAACAAAAGGACCGATTCCTACCATATGGGGATTTAAGTTTTTCAGAAATAACATGTCTTCCGCCAGATGTTCTGGAGTCTGTCCGGGAGAACCTACCATAAAACCGCTTCCTACCTGAAATCCCAGCTCTCGAAGTGTAAACAGGCATTGCTGTCTGTGCGAAGCGGAGAGCTCCTGTGGATGAAGACTGCGGTAATGCGTGGAGTTAAAGGTTTCGTGGCGAAGCAGATAACGGTCAGCGCCTGCCTCGCGAAACAGACGATAACTATCTTCTTCTTTTTCACCGATGGAAAGCGTGATAGCACAGTCGGGATATTGTTGTTTGATTGTGGCAATCAGATGTGTCATCCTCTGATCGGTAAACCAGGGATCTTCTCCACCCTGGAGAACAAAAGTCCGAAATCCGAGTTTATATCCCTCATGGCAGCAGGAAAGGATCTCTTCAGAGTTTAAACGGTAGCGGGAAACATTGCGGTTACTTCTGCGGATGCCACAGTAATAACAGTCATTGCGGCAGTAATTGGTGAATTCAATCAATCCGCGAATGTAGACATCTTTTCCGTAGTGCTGAATGCGAACTTTGCAGGCCCGTTCAAACAATTCTTCGGTGAGAGCGTCAGTCCTGTGAGAAAGCAGAACCGTCCATTCATCTTTCGTCAGTGTTTGTGTTTCTTCGAGTTTTGCGATTGATTCCTTCATGAAAACCTCTTTTGCGATTTTGACTAAAAAAATAGATTTTATAATGAAAACATGATTATTATAACACATAATAATCAAACACAAACAAAAAAATGAAGAAAAATTGGATAAAAAAACGAAAAAAGTTAGAGAAACAATTGTAAAATATAACAGAAAACGGTATAATGGTCATATTAAGACAGTGAACGTAATAGGACTTGGAAAACAAAATTAAAAGGAGGCAATGTATGTTAGAACAATCTTACTACGAGAAGGCAGACGAGATAATTGCACGGTATGGGAAAAAGCCGTCTTCACTGATTCCTGTTATGCAGGATATTCAGGCAGAGTATCGTTATCTTCCAGGTGAACTGCTGATTTATACGGCTCATCAGATTGGAGTGCCGGATGCGAGAGCTTACAGTGTGGCTACTTTCTATGAGAACTTTTCTTTTGAGCCAAAAGGCAAATATGTCATTAAGGTATGTGATGGAACAGCCTGCCATGTCAGAAAATCTATGCCGATTCTCGAAGAGCTTCAGAAGCAGCTGGGATTGGGTAAGAAAAGACACACAACCGACGACATGATGTTTACAGTAGAAACTGTATCCTGCTTGGGTGCGTGCGGATTGGCACCTACGCTTATGGTGAATGATGAAGTACACCCGAAAATGACACCTGAAAAAGTAGTTGCATTATTGCAGGAATTGAGAGGTGAAACCGCATGATGATTACAAACAGAACAGAGCTTGAGAAATATAGAGAGAACGCCCTGAATGAAATGAATGCCTGTGATTGCAGAATTCTGGTCTGTTCCGGTACTGGATGTATCGCAACCGGTTCAGAGAAGATTCATGCAAAAATGCTTGAAATTGCCGGAAATACACCGGGAGTTTCCATTGAATTTGCACCGCATGATGAGAAAGAACATGTGGGAGTCAAGAGAACAGGATGTCAGGGATTCTGTGAATTTGGTCCTCTGGTTCGTATACAGAAGGGCAATAAAGTGATTCAGTACATAAAAGTGCAGCAGGATGACTGTCAGGAGATTTTTGAAAAATCTGTAGTGGGTGACGAAGTAGTAGAACGTCTGCTTTATCAAAAAGAAGGAACTTCTTACGTGCAGCCAGATGAAATTCCGTTTATTGCAAAACAGACAAGAATTGTTTTGGAAAACTGTGGAAAATTTGATGCAGAATCGATTGATGAATACATTGCTTCCGGTGGATTTTCTGCATTGGAAAAAGCCCTGTTTGAAATGACGCCAGAGCAGGTTGTAGATGAAGTTGACAAATCTGGATTAAGAGGCCGTGGAGGCGGTGGCTTCCCTGCCGGAAAGAAATGGAAACAGGTTGCAGCGCAGAAAGTAAAAGAACGATATGTTGTATGTAACGGTGACGAAGGTGACCCGGGAGCATTCATGGATGGCTCTGTTATGGAAGGTGATCCTTTCAAACTGATTGAAGGTATGATGATTGCTGCGTATGCGGTAAGCTCCAGCGATGGTTACATTTATGTGCGTGCAGAGTATCCGAACTCTGTTGCAAGACTGCGTCATGCAATTAAAGTAATGGAAGAAAGAAATCTTCTCGGTGATAACATTCTCGGTACAGATTTCAGTTTCCGTATGCATATCAACCGCGGTGCCGGTGCGTTTGTATGTGGTGAGGGAAGTGCTCTGACTGCATCCATTGAAGGTAACAGAGGTATGCCTCGTACAAAACCACCAAGAACAGTAGATCAGGGCCTGTGGGCAAAACCGACAGTTCTGAATAACGTAGAGACTTATGCAAACGTTCCGAAGATTATTCTGGAAGGCAGTGACTGGTTCCGTACCATTGGTACAGAAGGAAGCCCTGGAACAAAGACATTCTCACTTACCGGAACAATTGAAAATACCGGTCTGATCGAAGTCCCTATGGGAACAACACTTCGCGAGATTATTTACGATATCGGCGGCGGTCTGAAAGACGGTTCTAAGTTTAAGGCAGTACAGATTGGTGGACCATCTGGTGGATGTCTGACGGAGAAACATCTGGATGAGCCTCTTGATTTTGATTCTGTTAAGAAATTTGGTGCAATCGTTGGTTCCGGCGGTCTCGTAGTTATGAATACAGATACCTGTATGGTAGAGGTTGCACGTTTCTTCATGAGCTTCACACAGAGAGAGTCCTGTGGAAAATGTACACCATGCCGTGAAGGTACCAAGAGAATGCTTGAGATTCTGGAGAAGATCGTAGCTGGTAAAGGCGAGCTGAAAGATCTGGAGACACTGGAAGAGTTGGCAGAGATGGTTAAGAGTATGTCTTTGTGCGGACTTGGAAAGAGCGCTCCGCTTCCTGTATTGAGCACCATTCGTATGTTCCGCGATGAATATATGGAGCATATTGTAGATAAAAAATGTGTTTCACATACATGTAAAGCAATGCAGCAGTATGTCATTGATCCTGAGAAATGTAAGGGATGTACCAAGTGTGCAAGAAACTGTCCGGTTAGCGCAATTTCAGGTGAGAAGAAACAGCCTCATGAGATTGATACTGCAAAATGTATCAAGTGCGGTACCTGTATAGAAAATTGTAACTTTGATGCCATTTCAATCAGATAGGAGGGACGAATATGGGAATCATGACAATAGACGGTAGAAAAGTTGAATTTACCGATGAAAAAAATGTTCTTTCTGTCATTAGAAAGGCTGGAATTGATGTTCCGACTCTGTGTTATAGACCAGAACTTTCCATTTATGGCGCATGTCGTCTGTGTACAGTAGAAGACAGCAGAGGAAAACTGTTTGCTTCCTGTTCTGAGGAGCCAAGAGATGGAATGGAAATTTATACAAACACACCGAGATTGAGAAAATATAGAAAAATGATCGTGGAACTGCTTCTTGCAGCACACTGCAGAGACTGTACAGTCTGTGATAAGACTGGTAACTGCGTTCTTCAGGATCTTGCATATCGTCTTGGCGTGAAAGAAGTTCGTTTTGAAAACACAAAAGAAGAGCTTCCTCTTGATACCAGTTCTTATGCATTGGTTCGTGATCCGAATAAGTGTGTACTTTGTGGTAACTGTGTGCGTGCCTGCCGCGAGCTGCAGGGTGTAGAGGCTCTTGGAATTGCTTTCCGTGGTACAGAGGCAACCGTTATGCCTGCATTCAATGAAGGTTTGGGAAATACTCTGTGCGTAAGCTGTGGTCAGTGCCGCGTTGTCTGTCCGACAGGCGCAATTACCATTCGTTCTGATATTGATGAAGTTATGGATCTTCTGGCAGACCCGAATGTAAGAGTGGTTGCACAGATTGCACCGTCCGTTCGTGTGGCAGTTGGCGATTCTTTTGGTCTTCCAAAAGGTGAATCTACAATTGGAAAGGTGATTACTTTTCTTCGCCGTCTGGGCTTTGATGAAGTATATGATACGATTTTCTCAGCTGACTTGACAATTATGGAAGAAGCCGCAGAGTTCTTAGAGCGTGTACAGAATGGTGGAACACTGCCAATCTTTACTTCCTGCTGTCCAGCTTGGGTAAATTTTGTTCTGACTCAGTATCCGGAATATACGGAAAATATTTCTACCTGCCGTTCTCCTCAGGGAATGCTGTCTGCAGTTGCGAAAGAATGGTATCGTGATCCGGAAAGAGCAGATGGCAGACGTACCGTTATGGTATCCTTCATGCCATGTACTGCGAAGAAGATGGAGATGAATCGCGAAAACAGCTATACCAAGGGTGAGAAAGATACCGATTATGTATTGACAACGACAGAGCTTGTCAGAATGATCAAGAGCTCTCGCATTGATTTTGTAAATCTTGATCCAGAAGAAGCAGATGATCCATTTGGAATGGGATCTGGTGGCGGAGATATCTTTGGTGTTACCGGTGGTGTAACAGAGGCTGTACTTCGTCGTCTTGCTTCAGATCAGGCGGATGCAACAATTGCACAGATTGCTAAGAGTGGTGTTCGTGGTGATGATCCAATCAAAGAGTTCACAGTAAAATACAATGGTTTGGATGTGAATATCTGTGTAGTTAGTGGATTGGCAAATGCACATGAAGCTCTTCGTCGTATGAAGACGGGAGAGAGAACTTATCATCTGATTGAGGTTATGGCTTGTCGTGGCGGCTGCGTCATGGGTGGTGGTCAGCCTGTTAAGATTGGTGAATGCCCGAAAGAATACAGAACAGAGGGTCTTTATACCGTGGATGCATCGAAAAAATTGAAAAAACCAGATGCAAACCCATTCATTCAGAAAGCATACAAAGATTTCCTTCCGGGAAAAGAACACGAATTGCTTCATAATGAAGGATATTAATCAAATATTGCAGCCGGTCGCGTAAGCGGCCGGCTGTTTTCACGTTATGGTCATATTTTTTTATCAGCAATCGCACTCATCGATTTTTCCTGTGACACCAGTATCGAAACTTGGGTTAAAGGCATAAAAATTTTTGGCACTCAATTGTTCCTGTAAACTGCGAAGTGCTTCGCCGAAACGCTGGAAATGAATCACTTCACGTGCCCGCAGAAAACGGATCGGGTCTGCGACTTCCGGCATATTTTTTACGACACGCAGAATGTTGTCATAGGTGCTCCGTGCCTTCTGCTCGGCAGCAAGACTTTCAAAAAGATCGGTAATCGGATCACCTTTCGACTGAAATTCACAGGCATTAAAAGGAATTCCTCCGGCAGACTGTGGCCAGATACCTACCGTGTGGTCGATATAATAAGGTCCAAAGCCGGAATTCTCAATTTCTTCCATGGAAAGATTCTGGGTGAGCTGATGAACAATGGTAGACACAATTTCCAGATGTGCCAGTTCTTCTGTTCCCACATCGGTCAAAATACCGGCAATAATTCGGTTTGGAGCCGCAAAACGCTGGGAAAGATAACGCATGGAAGCGCCAATTTCCCCGTCGGGGCCGCCGTATTGGCTCATAATGAATTGAGCCACTTGTGCGTTTGGAGTGGTGATGTTTACGGGATACTGCAATCTTTTTTCATAATTCCACATAAGCTATTTTCCTCCTCCCTGATTTTCCCATGGCCAGGGCTGCAACACCCACTGCCATTTGCTTTCGTCAGATTCATAAGCAGTGTCTACCGTCAATGGACCAAAATATTTTGCATATTCTTTCAGAAGGTCATGACGAATACGGGCATATTTACGATAAAATTCCATTGCTTCATGATTGTGTGGATGAGTATCCAGAAACAGAAGAATATCATTGATCGCGAAGCTGACTTCATTAATCTGGCACATCATCTGCTCTTTATCCGGCTTGCTGCATTCACAATTTTGCTGCATCAACATTTCATCCCCCTTTTTCCAACAAATGGTTTACAAAGTTCCGGGAAAATGGTGCCGACATGAAGGGCTTTCCTCAAAGGAAAAGTCGTTTTAAATGTTTGCATGGGCACATATGCCATCGTCAGAGGAAGTTCATCTGCATGATGATAAATATTGTCTTTATGATCAATCCGACTGCAGGATTCTGCAGGTTTTACGGATTTTACAGGTTTTGGAGCGGAAGGCATGCGCATGTAACCAGCACAGTTTGTTCGGTATCGATCCATATTTTTTTCCTTTCTGCATATAGGTTGTGTCATATTAGTTTATGACAGGAGAATAGATTTGTTAAACAAAATTCAAAATCTGGTCTGTGAATCATTGACAAGGTGTGCTATAATACAATCGTTAATCAAAATTGGAGAGATGAATTTATGGCAACTTCAAGAAAAAAAAGAAAAAAATCAAAACCATATTACGATTATAATCTGATTGCGGTTATTCTGTTGCTGATGTGTTTTGGACTTATTATGCTATATAGTACCAGTGCCTATGTGGCAAGCATTCAGTTTAACGATGATATGTATTATTTCCGCAAACAGGCGATAATCAGTATTGCCAGTCTGCTATGGGCGTTCGTCATATCCCGCGTTGACTATCACATTTATACCAAGTTTCCTACTCTGATTTATCTGGCAGCAGCATTTTTGATGTTTCTGGTTCGGACTCCGCTTGGTGTCACTGTCAATGGTGCAAAACGATGGCTCAAAATAGGCCCTTTACAGTTTCAGCCGTCCGAGCTTGCAAAACTTGCAATTATCCTTTGCCTGCCGTATCTGATTGTTAAGATGGGAAAGAAAATTGCAACCAAAAAGGGATTTGCCCTTATTTTTATCATTGGAATGATGCTCGGTGCAATGACATTTTTCTTTACAGATAACCTGAGTACAGCTGTTATTGTATGTGGAATCACAGCCGGTATGATTTTCATTGCTCATCCAAGGACAAAGGAATTTCTGATTGCGCTTGGCATTTTTGCCGGAGTGTGTGCAATTGGACTGTCGGTTTTGATTGCAAATCTGCAAAATAGTAATAATTTCCGTCTTCAGCGTATTCTCGTATGGCTGCATCCTGAAGATTATATAAAGAGCGATGGATATCAGATTATGCAGGCTCTTTATGCAATCGGTTCCGGCGGTTTTTTGGGAAAAGGACTCGGAAACAGTGTGCAAAAGTTAGGTTGGGTACCAGAAGCACAAAATGATATGATTTTTTCGATTATCTGCGAAGAATTTGGTATTTTTGGCTGCTGTTTTACGATGCTGCTGTTTGGCTATCTGCTGTACAGGCTGTTTTTTATCGCGCAGAATGCTGCGGATTTGTATGGTACTTTAGTAGTCAGCGGAATTTTTATTCACATCGCATTACAGGTTATTTTGAATATCTGTGTTGTGATTAATTTGATTCCAACGACCGGAATTACACTGCCTTTCATCAGTTATGGAGGTACGTCGGTTTTGTTTTTGATGACAGAGATGGGAATTGCATTGAGTGTGGCAAGGGGAATTAAGTTTCAGTCACCGGAATCTACGTTGGAAACTACTTTATCTTCACTTTAAAACAAAAGAACCTTCTGCTTTCAGTTTTCTGTTGGTGGAAGGTTCTTATTATAAACAAACAAAGACAAATAAGGAGAAAATTATGGTTGAATTAAGTACACTGTGCCATATCGAACAAGATGGAAAATATCTGATGCTCCATCGGACGGCAAAAGAAAAAGATGTAAATAAGGATAAATGGATTGGCGTTGGCGGCCATTTTGAGAAAAATGAAAGTCCGGAAGAATGTCTGCTAAGAGAAGTAAAAGAAGAAACCGGATATACACTGACTTCTTGGAGATTTCGGGGAATCGTTACTTTTATTTATGGTGAAGAAATCACAGAATATATGCATTTGTATACGGCAGATGGTTTTGAGGGAGAGCCTATCCCCTGTGACGAAGGCGACCTGGAATGGATAGAAAAGGACAAAGTAACACAGTTGAATATCTGGGAAGGTGACAAAATTTTTCTACGTCTTTTGGCCGAAGAACATCCGTTTTTTTCGCTGAAGCTTGTATATGATACGAATGATGTACTTCAATATGCAGCTTTAGATGGAAAACAATTGAAATGATAAGCGGAGGTGCTTTGGAAAAACGGTTGAAATCTGTCAAATATGAGGTTATAATGGATGGATAGTATCTGTACGGATCGTGAACAGATGCGAGGAATATTAAGTGTGATAATATAGGAGAGATAATCATGGAAAAATCAATGGATAAAATTGTAGCTCTGGCAAAATCCAGAGGATTTGTATATCCGGGTTCTGAGATTTACGGCGGACTTGCAAACACATGGGATTACGGAAATCTTGGTGTGGAACTGAAAAACAATGTAAAAAAAGCATGGTGGCAGAAATTCGTTCAGGAATCTCCATACAATGTTGGTGTGGACTGTGCAATTCTGATGAACCCGCAGACTTGGGTTGCGTCTGGACATTTGGGTGGCTTTTCTGATCCACTGATGGATTGCAAAGAATGTCATGAGCGTTTCCGTGCGGATAAGATTATTGAAGATTACTGTGCAGAAAACGGTATTGAACTGGAAGGCGCTGTGGATGCATGGTCTCAGGAACAGATGGCTCAGTTCATTGAGGAAAAACAGATCCCATGTCCAACTTGTGGAAAACATAATTTTACAGATATTCGTCAGTTCAACTTGATGTTCAAGACATTCCAGGGAGTTACTGAGGATGCGAAAAATACAGTTTATTTGAGACCAGAGACAGCACAGGGTATTTTTGTAAACTTTAAAAATGTACAGAGAACTTCCCGTAAGAAGATTCCATTTGGCATTGCTCAGATTGGTAAATCTTTCCGTAATGAGATTACACCGGGTAACTTTACATTCCGTACACGTGAGTTTGAGCAGATGGAGCTGGAGTTTTTCTGTGAGCCAGGAACCGATTTGGACTGGTTTGCATACTGGAAACAGTTTTGCCTTGACTGGCTGAGTTCTCTTGGACTGAAAGAGGATGAAGTTCGTTATCGTGACCACGATCCGGAAGAACTTTGCTTCTACAGCAAAGCAACAACTGACGTAGAATTTCTGTTCCCATTTGGATGGGGAGAACTGTGGGGAATCGCAGACAGAACTGATTATGACCTGACACAGCATCAGAATTTATCCGGTCAGGATCTGACATATTTTGATGATGAGAAGAAAGAAAAATACATTCCTTATGTTATTGAGCCGTCTTTGGGTGCTGACCGTATGGTTCTGGCATTCCTTTGCAGTGCTTACGATGAAGAAGTTCTGGATGCAGAGCGCAACGATGTTCGTACGGTGCTTCGTTTCCATCCGGCTCTGGCACCAGTGAAAATTGGTGTGCTTCCGCTATCCAAGAAGCTGAACGAAGGCGCAGAGAAGGTATATCAGATGCTGGCTAAGAAATACAACTGTGAGTACGATGACAGAGGAAACATTGGAAAACGTTACCGTCGCCAGGATGAAATCGGAACTCCGTTCTGCGTTACTTATGATTTTGATTCTGAGGAAGATGGAGCAGTTACAGTACGTGACAGAGATTCTATGGAGCAGGTACGTGTGAAAATTGATGAACTGGAAGCATACTTTGCAGACAAGTTCACATTTTAATTTTATTATTTGATAGAAAATGAACAAATGAGAAGGAAGTGTCTATACAAAAGGACGCTTCCTTTTTGTTTGTTCATTCATTAAAAAATGCTGTAAGATATTTATTTTGTGCCTTTTTTCTATATAAAAAGAAAAATTAAAATAAGGGGTTGTATAATTTGTCTAGTTTTGCTATAATACGATACAAAGTTTAGTGCAAAACATATAACGGAGGACTATTATGAATCTTAGTAAAAGAAATGTAATCGTAGGACAGTCAGGCGGACCAACCGCAGCAATCAATTCCAGCCTTGCAGGTGTTTATCGTACTGCGAAGGATCGCGGATACAATAAGGTATATGGTATGCTTCACGGAATCCAGGGATTATTGGAAGAAAAATATATTGACTTATCCGATCACATCACAACAGAACTTGACGCAGAGCTTCTGAAGAGAACACCGGCTGCATATCTTGGTTCCTGCAGATACAAACTGCCGGAAATCTGCGACAACATGCCTTTGTATGACAAAATTTTTGATATTCTTGAGAGACTGGAGATTGATGTATTTATTTACATCGGCGGAAATGACTCTATGGATACTATCAAAAAGCTTTCTGATTATGCAATCGTAAAAGGCCACAAATGTAGATTTGTAGGCTGTCCGAAAACAATTGACAACGACTTGGCTCTGACAGACCATACACCAGGGTACGGAAGTGCAGCAAAATATATCGGAACTTCTGTAAAAGAGATTATCCGTGACGGTTTCTGCCTGGAATATCCAAAGGGACTGGTTACAATCGTTGAGATTATGGGACGTAATGCAGGATGGCTGACAGGTGCATCTGCACTGGCAAAGAGTGAAGACTGCATGGGACCGGATTTGATTTATTTGCCTGAGCTGGTATTTGATCAGGAAAAATTCCTGGAGAAGGTTAAGAAATGTCTGGAGGAAAAACCATCTGTAGTTGTTGCTGTATCCGAAGGTATTAAGACAAAAGACGGAAAATATGTATGTGAGCTCGGAATCACAGCTGATTATGTAGACGCATTTGGACATAAACAGTTAACGGGTACTGCAAGTTATCTGGCAGGTTATGTGGCTGGACAGCTCGGATGTAAGACAAGAGCCATTGAGCTGAGCACACTTCAGCGTTCCGCTTCCCACTGTGCATCACGTGTAGATATTTTGGAAGCATACCAGGTTGGCGGTGCAGCTATGAAAGCAGCAGACGAAGGTGACAGCGGAAAGATGGTCGTTTTGGTAAGATTATCAGATGATCCATATCAGTGTGGTACAGAAGTAAAAGATGTACACAAGATTGCCAACGATGAGAAACTGGTTCCAAGAGAATGGGTGAACGAAGAGGGTACTTATGTTACCGATCAGTTTGTATCTTATGTAAGACCTCTGATTCAGGGCGATGTTTCTCCTGTTATGGTTGATGGTATTCCTCGTCACCTGTATAAACCGGGATATCACCATTAAAATGGAATAAGAAAATAAATAAAAAATAGAAAAAGCTGTCGTAGATTTTTGGGAGAATTCCTGTACAGAAAGGAATCCTAAAAAGCTGCGGCAGTTTTTGTGAATGTGTACAATTTACAGCAGCGTTTTTTGGTATTTTGCACTTGACGAATGAGACTATTTTGTCTACAATAATCGTGTGAGCAAATATTGCGCTTACATGTATTATACATAAATTAGGAGGAATGGAAAAAATGGCAAAGTGGGTTTATATGTTTACCGAAGGTAATGCAACCATGAGAAACCTTCTTGGTGGAAAAGGTGCAAACCTTGCTGAAATGACAAGCCTGGGACTTCCAGTACCACAGGGCTTCACAATCACAACAGAGGCTTGTACTCAGTACTATGAAGATGGAAGAAAAATTAATGACGAGATTATGGAGCAGATCATGGAAGCTATCGTTAAGATGGAAGAAGTGACTGGTAAAAAATTCGGAGATAGCGAAAATCCTCTTCTTGTATCTGTTCGTTCCGGCGCAAGAGCTTCTATGCCAGGTATGATGGATACAATCCTGAACCTTGGTCTGAACGAAACAGTTGTTAACGTTATTGCTGAAAAATCCGGCAATCCACGTTGGGCTTGGGACTGCTACAGAAGATTTATCCAGATGTATTCTGATGTAGTTATGGAAGTAGGTAAAAAATACTTCGAAGAGCTGATTGATAAAATGAAAGCTGAAAGAGGCGTTACATTTGACGTTGAGCTGACAGCAGAAGATCTGAAAGAGCTGGCTGCTCAGTTTAAAGCTGAATATAAAGAAAAAATCGGTGCTGACTTCCCGGATGATCCAAAGGAACAGCTGATGGGAGCAGTAAAAGCGGTATTCCGTTCTTGGGATAACCCACGTGCTAACGTATATCGTCGTGATAACGATATTCCATATTCCTGGGGAACTGCTGTAAACGTACAGTCTATGGCATTTGGTAACATGGGTGATGACTGTGGTACAGGTGTTGCATTTACACGTGACCCTGCTACAGGAGAAAAGAAACTGATGGGTGAGTTTCTGATCAATGCTCAGGGTGAGGATGTAGTTGCTGGTGTTCGTACTCCAATGCCAATCGCTAAGATGGAAGAGGAGTTCCCGGAAGCATTTGCACAGTTCACACAGGTATGCAAAACTCTGGAAGATCACTACAGAGATATGCAGGATATGGAGTTTACAGTTGAGAACAAGAAACTCTACATGCTGCAGACACGTAATGGTAAGAGAACAGCTCAGGCTGCATTGAAGATTGCTTGTGATCTGGTTGATGAAGGTATGAGAACAGAGGAAGAAGCGGTTGCTATGATCGATCCTCGTAACCTGGATACACTGCTTCATCCACAGTTCGATGCTGCTGCACTGAAAGCTGCTACTCCAATGGGCAAAGGTCTTGGTGCTTCCCCTGGAGCTGCTTGCGGTAAAGTTGTATTTACAGCAGATGACGCTGTAGAATGGGCTGCAAGAGGAGAAAAAGTTGTTCTTGTTCGTCTTGAGACATCCCCAGAAGATATCACAGGTATGAAGTCTGCTCAGGGTATCCTGACAGTTCGTGGTGGTATGACATCTCACGCTGCCGTAGTTGCTCGTGGTATGGGTACCTGCTGTGTATCTGGATGCGGAGACATCGCTATGGATGAGGCAAACAAGAAATTTACATTAGCTGGAAAAGAGTTCCATGAGGGAGATCCAATCTCTATCGATGGTACAACAGGTAACATCTACGATGGAATTATTCCTACTGTTGATGCTACAATCGCTGGTGAATTCGGAAGAATCATGGCTTGGGCAGATAAATTCAGAACAATGAAAGTTCGTACAAATGCAGATACACCTGCAGATGCGAAAAAAGCTCGTGAGCTTGGCGCAGAGGGTATCGGTCTTTGCCGTACAGAGCATATGTTCTTCGAGGAAGACAGAATTGCTGCATTCCGTGAGATGATCTGTGCAGACACAGTAGAAGAGAGAGAAGCAGCTCTTGAGAAGATCCTTCCATATCAGCAGGGAGACTTCGAAGCATTATACGAAGCTCTGGAAGGAAATCCTGTTACGATCCGTTTCCTGGATCCGCCACTTCATGAGTTCGTTCCTACAGAGGAAGACGACATCAAGAAACTGGCAGACGCTCAGGGAAAAACTGTTGAAGAAATCAAAACAATCATTGACTCTCTGCATGAGTTCAACCCAATGATGGGTCATCGTGGATGCCGTCTTGCTGTAACTTATCCGGAAATCGCTAAGATGCAGACAAAAGCTGTTATCCGCGCTGCTATCAATGTACAGAAAGCACACGCTGACTGGACAGTAAAACCAGAGATCATGATTCCACTTGTTGGAGACATCAAAGAGCTGAAATATGTAAAGAAAGCTGTTGTTGAGACAGCTGATGCTGAGATCGCAGCAGCAGGCATCGACCTGAAATACGAAGTTGGTACCATGATCGAGATTCCAAGAGCTGCTCTTACAGCTGATGAGATCGCAAAAGAAGCTGACTTCTTCTGCTTCGGTACAAACGACTTAACACAGATGACATACGGATTCTCCCGTGATGACGCTGGTAAGTTCCTTGACGCTTACTACGATGCTAAGATCTTCGAGAACGATCCATTTGCTAAGCTTGACCAGACTGGTGTTGGTAAATTAATGGAGATGGCTATCAAATTAGGTAAGCCAGTAAATCCAAGCCTGCACATCGGTATCTGTGGAGAGCACGGTGGAGATCCATCTTCTGTAGAATTCTGCAACAAGATCGGTCTTGACTATGTATCCTGCTCACCATTCCGCGTTCCGATCGCAAGACTGGCAGCAGCACAGGCAGCAATTGCTCAGAAATAAATGATGTTATATAACAATTGAAAGGGAAGCTTTATGCTTCCCTTTTTTTTATAGTCTTGACAAATAAACGGTCGTTTATGAAATATTGCGAAAATGAATAAAAGAAATTGGAATGTATACAGTTTTGTAGACAATACACAGGAGAATGGAGTGGTAATAAGATTAAGTGAAAAATCCACTTGACAATTGTGGTTTTAGATGATATTATAAGCCCATGAGATAGTGTGTTACTTGTTAAGAAATAGCGAGGCATTAACTATGCGTAAATTTTTGGATGTTTATGCGGTTAGTGCCTCTTTTTTTGGTTAAAATAAGAACAATGAGATTTTGCCGGAGTCTCATTGAATAAGCGGCGAGCCGAAAGCGGAACAGCTGCATAAACCTCTGGAAATAAGATGCAAATAAAAGAAAGGGAGAAAAATAAAATGAAAGACAAAATTTTTGGCGTGCTTCAGCGCGTGGGAAGATCCTTCATGCTTCCAATCGCTATCCTTCCGGTAGCTGGTTTGCTTCTGGGATTTGGAGGTTCCTTTACGAACGAAACGATGTTGAAAACATACGGCCTGTGGAACCTGATGGGTCCTGGAACCATCGCGAATGCAATTTTCCAGGTTATGAGTGCTGCTGGTAATATCGTATTCACGAACTTGCCGCTTATCTTCGCGATGGGTGTTGCGATTGGTATGGCGAAGAAAGAAAAAGAAGTTGCAGCACTTTCCGCAGCAATTGCCTTTTTCATTATGCACGCATCCATCAGTGCTTTGATTGAGATCAATGGTGGTGCTGGACAGCTTCTGAGCGGTGCAACGACATCTGTATGTGGAATTACTTCCCTTCAGATGGGGGTATTCGGCGGTATTATCGTAGGTCTTGGTGTTGCGGCTTTACACAATCGTTTCTATAAGATTGAACTGCCGCAGGTATTATCCTTCTTCGGAGGAACAAGATTCGTACCGATTATTTCAGCATTGGTTTACACAGCGGTTGGTATTTTGATGTTCTTCGTATGGCCGGTTATTCAGAGTGGAATCAACGCAGTTGGAGCTCTTGTATTGAATTCCGGTTACGCAGGAACCTGGGTATATGGATTCATGGAGCGTCTTCTGATTCCATTTGGACTTCACCATGTATTCTACATTCCATTCTGGCAGACAAGTCTTGGTGGAACAATGGAAGTTGCAGGTCAGATGGTAGAGGGTGCACAGAACATCTTCTTTGCACAGCTTGCTGACCCAACAGTAGAACATTTTGCAGTATCTGCAACAAGATTTATGTCCGGTAAATTCCCACTGATGATCTTTGGTCTTCCGGGAGCAGCCCTTGCAATGTACAAAGTAGCCAAACCTGAGAAGAAAAAAATAGTTGCTGGTCTTTTGCTTTCCGCAGCACTGACTTCTATGCTGACAGGTATTACAGAGCCTCTGGAATTTACATTCCTGTTTGTAGCTCCTCTGCTGTACGGCATTCACTGTGCATTTGCAGGTCTTTCATATATGCTGATGCATGTATTTAATGTTGGAGTTGGTATGACTTTCTCCGGTGGTCTGATTGACTTGTTCCTGTTTGGTATTTTGCAGGGAAATGCAAAAACAAACTGGATTTGGGTTGTAATTGTTGGTGTGTTCTACTTTGTTGTATATTACGTCCTGTTTAGCTTCCTGATTACGAAACTTGATTTAAAAACCCCTGGACGTGACGACAGTGAAGAGGTAAAATTATATCGTAGAAGTGACGTAGAAGCAAGAAAGAAAGGCGAAGCAGGTGCTGCAGCTGTAGAAGATGAACTTTCTATGGCAATCTGCAATGGATTAGGCGGAAAGAAAAACATTTCCGATGTAGACTGCTGTGCAACAAGACTGAGATGCACAGTTCACAAAGCAGAGCTTGTAAATGATGCCCTTTTGAAATCAACAGGAGCTTCCGGTGTTGTGCACAAAGGAAATGGTGTGCAGGTTATTTACGGACCGAGAGTATCGGTAATTAAATCCAACCTGGAGGATTATCTGGAGACTGCACCGGATGAAGAATATGTGGCAGATGCTTCTGCAGAAGTTCAGGAAGAGAGCGTAAAAGAGGAGACAAAAGAAACAAAAGTGACAAAAACTGTTGTAATTTCCAGCCCAGTAACAGGTGTGGCAGCAGACCTGTCAACTGCACCGGATGAGGCATTTGCAGGAAGAATGATGGGTGACGGTGCTGTGGTAACTCCGGAAAAAGCAGTTGTAGTAGCACCGGAAGATGGAGAAGTATGCTTTGTATTTGAGACAAAACATGCCATTGGATTTTTAACCGAGTCCGGCATCAGCCTTCTGCTTCACATGGGAATTGACACAGTAAAATTAAACGGAGAGGGCTTCCGTATCTTTGTAGAAAACGGACAGAAGGTAAAGAAAGGCGATAAGCTGATGGAATTAGATCTTGATTATCTGAAAGCTAACGCGCCTTCGATTGTTTCTCCGATTCTTTGTACAGAGCTTGAGGATAATCAGAAAATCAGACTTCTCAAAGAAGGAAAAATCAAAGCCGGTGAAGCACTCTTCGCAGTAGATTTCTACGAATAAAGAAAAATATGTGAAATGCGGTGGGGGAAAATATGTATAAGATTGAAAAGGTACTGAATCATAATGCGATAATTGTTACGGATTCAGAGAAGAGTCATGACTATCTGATTCTTGGAAAAGGCGTGGGATTTGGAAAGAAAGTCAGTGAGAAGACAGAGGTACGTGCGGGTGATGCCATGTATTCGCTTCAGGAATCCACAGAGCGTGGAAATCCAGAAGAACTGGTAAATTCCATTGAACCGATCTATCTGGAAATCGCAAATGAGGTTCTGAACGAGGCGGAGCGTGTATTTCAAGACATCGACAGAAGTGTAATTTTCCCCATGGCAGATCACATTGAATTTGCAGTTAAACGAATCCAAAAAAAGGAACAGATCAGCAATCCTCTTACGGATGATATTCGAATCCTGTTTCATATGGAATTTAAGGCTGCACAGAGCATCCGGCCTATTTTGAAAGACCGGATGAACATTGAAATTGATGATGATGAGATTGGCTATATTGCTTTACACATTCATTCTGCTATCCGGGATGAAAAGGTGTCGCAGGCCATGCAAATGGCACGTGCAGTCAGAGAGTGTATCTCGATGGTAGAAGAGGAAGTAGGAAAGCCCATCGATGTAATGTCGCTGTCCTACAACCGTCTGATGAATCATGTGCGAAACATGGTGGCGCGTGCAATGAGCGGTGAGAAATTAAAACTGAATATGAATGATTATATGTCAGTGAAATTTCCACATGCATTTGAGACTGCAAAAGTCATCTGCGAACAGGTGGGACACAGTCTCAGATGTACACTCAGTGATGTAGAAATCGGTTATCTTGCCATGCACATTGAACGAGTGGCAATGGATGAACTGGAATCACGGGAAAATTAAACAATCATAATATTACAATTTTTATAAGGAGGATATATATTATGAAATCATTCAATTACACAATCACAGATCCAGTAGGTATTCACGCAAGACCAGCAGGTGTACTGGTAAAAGAGGCAAAAAAATATGCTTCTGCAGTTTCTGTCGTAAAAGGTGACAAAAAAGCAGATGCAAAGAAACTGATGGTTCTTATGGGACTTGGCGTAAAATGTGGTGATGAGGTGACTGTTGAAGTCGATGGTGCAGATGAAGATACAGCTGTAACTGCTCTGGAAGCATTTTTCAAAGAAAATCTGTAATTTTGAGGTGAACAAATGGATACATATACCGGAAAATCAATTTTCAAGGGTATTGCAATAGGAAAAATTCTGTTTTATCAGAAAGGTGAGCAGGCAGTCACCAGAGTAAAGATTCAGGATGCACAGGCAGAAATCAAACGCTATGAAGATGCAACGCAGCAGGCGATTGAGCAGTTAAATGCACTGTATGAAAAGGCTGTCAAAGAAGTCGGAGAGGTGAATGCCGCAGTATTTGAAGTGCATGCGATGATGCTGGAGGATGATGATTATATGGATTCTATCCGAAATATGATTGAGACTCAGCAGGTCAATGCAGAATTTGCGGTTGCCACAACAGGTGACAATTTCTCCAAAATGTTTGCGGACATGGAGGATGAATATTTTAGTGCCAGAGCTGCCGATGTCAAAGATATTTCTGAGCGTGTGGTAAACATTCTCAGCGGCAAGGAAAGCGGCGGAAGCATTGGCGATGAGCCTGTGATCATTGTTGCAGATGATCTGGCTCCGAGTGAAACGGTACAGATGGATAAGGATAAACTCCTTGCATTTGTGACGCGTTATGGTTCTTCCAATTCTCACACAGCAATCCTTGCAAGAACGATGAACATCCCGGCCCTGATCGGGGTAGAGATTTCTGAGGAGTGGAATGGAAAGTTGGCTGTTGTGGATGGCTATACAGGCTCTTTATACATTGAGCCGAATGAAGAGACACTGGCGGCAATGACTGCAAAGCAGGAAGAAGACCGCAAGGCGAGAGAACTCCTGCAGAAACTCAAAGGCAAAGAGGATGTAACAACAGATGGACGCAAGATTCGTCTGTATGCCAACATCGGAGGTGTGAAGGACGTAGCCAACGTACTGGCGAATGATGCAGCTGGTATCGGACTTTTCAGAAGTGAGTTTTTGTATCTGGAATCTGAGGATTATCCGAATGAGGAGGCACAGTTCCAGGCATACAAGACAGTAGCAGAAAACATGGCCGGCAAGAAGGTGGTTGTCCGTACTCTGGATATCGGAGCAGACAAACAGGTGGATTATTTTGATCTTGGTCATGAAGAAAATCCGGCACTCGGCTATCGTGCAATCCGTATCTGTCTGACTCGTACAGAGATTTTCAAAACACAGCTTCGCGCTCTTCTGCGGGCGAGTGCGTATGGAGATATAGCGATCATGTATCCGATGATTATTTCTGTAAAGGAAGTGCAGCAGGCGAAGGCTCTGGTGGAAGAAATCAAACAGGAGCTGGATGAAAAGGGAATTGCCTATGGAAATGTAGAGCAGGGTATCATGATTGAGACACCTGCCGCTGTGATGATCAGCGAAGAACTTGCCAAAGAGGTAGATTTCTTCAGTATTGGAACAAATGATTTGACTCAGTACACACTGGCGATTGACAGGCAGAATATGAAATTGGATACGTTCTATGACGCGCATCATCCAGCTGTTCTTCGTATGATTCAGATGACAATCGAAAATGGTCATAAGCATGGCTGCTGGGTTGGAATCTGCGGTGAACTTGGTGCAGATATGACGTTGACAAAAACATTTATCGAGATGGGGATTGATGAACTCTCTGTATCACCATCTTTTGTCCTTCCAATCAGAAAAATTATCAGAGAAATGTAATGCATAGAAACTTGTATTTGTTGTTCTTTTCTTCTTAACTTAAATAAAGAAAGCCGCTGGGCTGCTTTTTGGCAGAATCGGCGGCTTTCTGCTGTCTTGAAAAAATTATTGTATTTGAATGTGGTAAGTCTCCAGCCAGTAATTGACCTGCAGTATATAGGCGAGCATCTGGGGACCGGCCATTAGCTGTCCGTACCAGGGTTTTCCATAATCAGAAGGACTGTTCAGGAAAGAAAAGACTTTTTTAGAATCTACGAAGGTACGTACAGGAGCAGCGGGATCTGAGATGACCTCTTTCAGGTATTTTCCCAACATTTTTTCATAAGCAGGATCATATGTTTTGGGATAGGGGCTTTTGCGTCTCCAGAGAATTGTCTCCGGGAGGAGTCCTTCTCCGGCACGGCGGAGCAGTCCTTTTACGGTTCCATTCGGACATTTCATATGCCACGGGACGTTGAAGATGTATTCTACAATGCGGTGATCTGCCAGAGGAACTCTCGCTTCCAGTCCATTGTACATGCTGGTGCGATCCATGCGGTCCAGAAGGGTTGCCATGAACCAGCGGAGATTCAGATAAGCAATTTCTCGTCGGCGCTTTTCTTCTGGTGTGTCTTCTGGAAGGACTGGTGTTTCCCGTATAGTTCTGTCATAGGCGGCATGCGCATATTCCTCCATAGGAAGACTGTGAATGATTTCATCGGTAAGCAGTGCCTGTCGGGGTTCCATACTTATGGACCACGGAAATGCGTCTGTCTGGAATGCTTTTTCATTATGAAACCAGGGATAACCGCCGAAGATCTCATCGGCACATTCGCCGGTCAATGTTACCTTATTGTAGTCTTTGACTTTGGAACAGAAATACAGCATAGAGGATTCGACATCTGCCATACAGGGAAGGTCTCTGGCATCTACTGCGTGAAACAGGCAGCAAAACTGGTCTTCGTTGCTGCATTCAAGGAAACGGTGATTTGTTTTGGCGAAGTTTGTCATCTGTTCTACATAAGGGCGATCCTGACTTGGTTGAAAAGAATTCGACTGAAAATACTTATTGTTATCTTGAAAATCAAAGGAAAATGTGTTTAACTGCTTCCCCTGTTTTTTTAATTCTCTGGAACAGATGGCGGTTACAAGGCTGCTGTCCACACCGCCTGAGAGAAAGGTGCTGATGGGAATGTCAGAGAGCATCTGCTGTTTTACGGCATCTTCCACCAGCCATCTCGTTTTTTCAACGGTTGTTTCCATGGAGTCTTCATGAGGATGACTTTTCAGTTTCCAGTAGGCGTCCTGTCTGCAATAGTCGGATGAAAAAGTAAGACAATGTCCTGGAAGCACTTCCCAGATGTCTTTGAATACGCCTTTTCCGTAAGATTTGGCGGGACCAAGTGCAAAAACTTCGCAGAGGCCGTCCTGATCAAGAATGGGTTCAATACCAGGATAGGCAAAAAGGCCTTTGATTTCAGATGCAAAAACGAGCGTGTGATTTTTTAGCGTATAGAACAGGGGTTTTACGCCGAGCCGGTCGCGAAACAAAAGAAGCTGATTGGAAAGAGAATCCCAAAGCGCAATCGCAAAAATTCCATTGAGTTTTTTGATATACTCTCTGCCGTGCAGTAGATACCCCTCCAGAATGACTTCTGTATCGCTGGTAGTTCGAAAACTGGCTCCTTCAGAAAGCAGTTGCATTTTCAATTCCTTCATATTGTAGATTTCTCCATTGAAGACAATCGCACATTCCCGTCCATCTCTCTTTCGTATCATGGGCTGTTGACCGGTCAGAAGGTCAATGATTTCCAGGCGCACATGAGCCAGACCGCATCTGTGGTTCAGATACGTTCCCTCATCGTCCGGACCTCTGCGTTTCTGCACGCCGTTCATATTCTCAAGAACTTTCTGCCACTTTGGTTTTTGGGCAATGTAATCCTCCGTTGGGTTATAAAAACCGGCAATTCCGCACATGTTTCATTCTCCTTTTTTCAATTAACATATCACTGGCTGGTACTGTCTGCCCTCCAAAGCTGCTTTTAAAGAAGGAAGCAGAAGATTGGTATGGGCAATCATGGAATTTGGTTTTTTGTGGGGATTATCCTGGCCGAAGGGAATGAAATAGATATTTTTTGCGTTCAGCAAAAGTCCGATATTTTTCATATTCATTCCAAGAGCGTCGTTTGTGGAAACGGAAATCAGAAGAGGCTTGTTGTTTCGAAGATGTGCCTTTGCGGCCATTAAGACCGGGGTGTCTGTGATACCGTTGGCAAGCTTTGCGATGGTATTTCCGGTACATGGAAGAATTACCAGAATATCTAACAGACTCCCCGGGCCGATGGGTTCAGCATCTGATATGGTCATAATGGGCGGATTGCCCGTAATTTTTTCAGCTTTTTTGATGAAATCCTCTGCCTTTCCAAAGCGGCTGTCAATGCTTTTGGCGGCATCAGAAAAGATGGTCTGTACAAAAGCGCCTTCCTCAGTCAGTTTCTGAAGTTCTTCGAATACTTTTTCATAAGTACAGAAAGAGCCGGTGATGGCGACTCCGATTTTTTTACCTGATAAAGACATATGATTCACTCCCTGTACTGTTCAGAAACTAACAGTTTCTTTCATGATATGCAAAAGGAGAAAATGTGTTATTCCAATCAGGATATTACAGCATTTGTCTCAACTTGTCGGCGAGCTTTGTATAAACGGGCACAGAAACATGGTACTGTTCGCCAAGACGCACGACTTGATAGACAAGGCCGTCCACCTCGGACTGTTTTCCGTTTTTGATGTCTCTTTGCATGGAGGCGGTTGCAGTTGGAATCAGATCATCCATGATTTTCAGATTGATTTCTACAATATTTTCCGGCAGGCTGACCTGCATGGCATCAGATAATGCCTTGATTTCCTGAATCAAAGCCGCAAAGATGTTACGAAAAGCGCCTTCTTTCTGCACGGCTGCGGAAGGAATGTCGTAGGAGGCACCGAGAGCCGCCATAGGAGAGACAAAGGAGAATTTCTGCAGGGCATCCCGTTCAATGAAAGAAGACAGCAGCGGCGTGATCTGTGCGTCTGTCAGATCCTGTCCGATGCGTTCCAGTACCGGCATCACAGCCTCGATGACAGAATCTGGTGTGCCTTTTCGAAGGCCGTAGACAACACGGAAGATTCTGCCGGACATCAGGATCGTTCCCGGGGATTTGATCTCAGCGGCAATGTAAATACAACCGTCGGTTACCGTGAGGTCAGGAAGTAAGGTCTGCATCTGTTTTCCGGTTCCATAAATATTTAGAATCGGGATGACAATCGTATGGGAAGAGGCGGTTTTCTGAATAAAGGGGATCGTATCTATCAGGGAATAGCCTTTGACGCAGACAAAGATGACGTCCGGTTTCTCTGTATATTCTTCCATTGTGCATGCTTTCACAGGCACAGAATAGTTGCCGTCTAACGTTTCAAACTGCAGTCCGTGCTGCCGCATCTGTGCTAAGTGTTCTCCGCGGGCAATGAGCGTTACATCCTTTCCGGCCTTTGCCAGAAATCCCCCGATGCAGCCACCTGTTCCGCCTGCTCCGATTACAAGGTATTTCATATCAAAATCACTCCATTTCTGTTGTAGGTATTCTTTTTATTACCACTATAGCTCAAAAATAATATGGAAGCAACTGTCTTTTGGCTAAGTTACTGTGAACAGAGTGAGTAGCAATAAGTTTTGAAAAAAGCATTGACATTCTGTTGATCTTTGCTATAATACAATTAAACATATGAATGAATGTTCATATAAAAAAGAAAACATAAGAATAGATGAAGGGAGAACCACGATGAAAAAAACTTACAAAATTGAGGTAGACTGTGCAAACTGTGCAAACAAAATGGAGCAGGCAGCAAAGAACACTCCGGGTGTGAAGGATGCGACTGTGAATTTTATGACTCTGAAAATGATTGTGGAATTTGAGGAAGGGCAGGATGCCAAACTCGTGATGAAGGATGTTTTGAAAAACTGCAAGAAAGTAGAAGATGACTGCGAGATTTATCTGTAAGCAGTAAGAAAAGAGCAGGGAAAAATCCCTGGCAGGAAAGGAAGAGACAATCATGAGCAAGAAACAGAAAAAGGTTTTGATCCGTATTATTGCGTCAGCAGTTTTGATGGCGTTGATTGAACTGCTGTCACTGGAAGGATATTTTCGCCAGGGATTGTATTTGATCGCCTATCTTGTGATTGGATATGATATTTTGAAAAAATCATGGAAAGGAATCCGAAACAGACAGGTATTTGATGAGAATTTCCTGATGGCAGTTGCCACACTTGGCGCGATTTTGCTTGGAGATTACAAGGAAGGCGTGGCGGTTATGCTGTTCTATCAGATTGGTGAGCTCTTTCAAAGCTATGCGGTTGGCAAAAGCCGTCGTAATATCAGTGAATTGATGGATATTCGTCCTGATTATGCCAATGTAGAGCAGGATGGCAAGCTGGAGCGTGTGGATCCGGACGAAGTGGAAATCGGAACAGTGATCGTGGTACAGCCGGGAGAGAAGATTCCGATTGATGGTGTGATTATAGAAGGAAAAGCTTCCCTCAACACGAGTGCACTTACCGGAGAAAGTCTTCCGAGAGAAGCAAAAGAGGGAGATGAGGTCATCAGTGGATGTATCAATATGTCCGGTGTGCTGAAAATAAAGACAACGAGAGAATTTGGAGAGTCCACGGTATCGAAGATTCTGGATCTCGTGGAGAATTCCAGTTCCAAGAAGTCGAAATCGGAGAATTTTATCTCCAAATTTGCCCGCTATTATACACCGGCAGTCTGTTATGGAGCACTGGCACTGGCGATTGCGCCACCACTCGTTCGTATCGTCATGGGGATTCCGGCAGAATGGGGTGACTGGATTTATCGTGCACTGACATTTCTGGTTATCAGCTGTCCATGTGCACTTGTCATCAGTATTCCGCTCAGCTTTTTTGCAGGAATCGGCGGCGCCAGCAATGTCGGAGTTCTGGTGAAAGGTTCCAATTATCTGGAAACACTTGCTCAGACGAAATATGTTGTGTTTGATAAAACAGGTACGCTGACCAAAGGTGTGTTTGAGGTCGCTGGCATACATCATAATGAAATGGAAGATAAAAAGCTTTTAGAGTACGCGGCTTTGGCAGAAAGTTTTTCTTCCCATCCAATCAGCAGAAGTCTGCGGGAAGCTTATGGAAAACCAATCGATCAGTCCAGAGTCAGTGATGTAGAAGAAATCAGCGGAAATGGTGTGCTTGCAAAAGTGGATGGTATTTCAGTGGCAGCTGGAAATACGAAATTGATGAAACGGTTGAACATTCCATTTCAGGAATGCCATCAGGTGGGAACTGTGGTGCATATGGCCATCAATGGTGCGTATGCAGGGCATATTCTGATCTCTGATGTGGTGAAGCCGACTTCTGTGCAAGCCATTCATGATCTGAAGAAGACAGGAATACGAAAGACCGTTATGCTTACTGGTGATAGTGATAAAGTGGCTCGTCAGGTCGCAGATAGTCTTGGCGTGGATCAGGTATTTAGTGAATTGCTGCCGGGCGACAAAGTGGAGAAAGTAGAAGAACTGCTTGGCAGTAAAGGTCCAAAGGAAAAACTGGCATTTGTCGGAGACGGTATCAATGATGCGCCGGTATTGTCCAGAGCGGACATTGGGATTGCTATGGGTGCACTTGGATCCGATGCGGCGATTGAGGCGGCAGATATTGTTCTGATGGATGATGACCCGATGAAAATTGTAAAGGCAATCCGGATCGCCAGAAAATGTATTCGCATTGTCTATGAAAATATTTATTTTGCCATTGGAATCAAAGTCATTTGTCTGATTCTTGGCGCACTGGGAATTGCGAATATGTGGTTTGCTATTTTTGCAGATGTAGGCGTTATGGTCATTGCTGTGCTGAATGCCATTCGTGCGTTATTTGTGAAGCGGTTATAGAAAGCGGTGAAAAAGAGTGAGCGAAAAAGAAAAGATGTGTTGTGATACCGTGGAGGTTCACGAAGAGCTTTTGAAAATTGTCAATGAGACGATGCCGGAGGAGACAGAGCTGTATGATCTGGCAGAGCTTTTTAAAGTATTCGGTGATTCCACAAGAATCCGGATTTTGTTTGTACTGTTTGAGGCGGAGGTGTGCGTGTGTGATCTGGCGAAAGTTCTGAATATGACACAGTCGGCCATTTCTCATCAGCTTCGCATTCTCAAACAGAACAAGCTGGTAAAAAGCCGAAGAGAGGGAAAATCCATTTTCTATTCTCTGGCAGATGATCATGTGCGGACAATCATCGCACAGGGGCGAGAACATATCGAAGAATAAGCAATGGGGCAGAGAGGATTTTTCTGCCCTTAAAAAATGTAAAAAAAGTGTAAAAAATGAGAAAATTGGAGACAATTTCCAGATTTTGTGTTACAATAGCCGTGTATATTGCAAGGTATATCGTATCTGTGAGGGTACTGAACAGTTACCGTATATCTATATACAGACAAAACGATAAAGGAGAGTGATTTTATGATCAGTCAGAAAGTCAAAATTTTGAATCCTTCCGGCTTTCACTTAAAAACAGCAACTGTCCTTTCTAACAGCATTGAGAACTATTCTTCCAAGATTGAGTTTCAGTATGAGAAGAATGGAGTACAGGGTACGGCAAATTTAAAGAGTATTTTAAGTATTCTGGCTTCCGGGGTTCGTCAGGGACAGGAGATTGAGATTTGTTGTAAAGGACCGGATGAAGAAGAGGCACTCAAAAAGGTGATTCAAACAATAGAGGGTGGACTTGGTGAGACAATTTAAAAAGAAAGTAACAGGAGTGCACAAAACCTGCGGATATATTTCGTAAAAAGAAAATATACCGGCAGGTTTTTTGTTGTTTATTTTAAGTTGTTTAAATCGTCGTAGAAGGCAGGGTAAGAAATCTTGACACAGTCTCCGTTTTCAATAGAGGTGATTCCCTCTGCGGCAAGTCCTGCTACTGCGAAAGACATGGCAATGCGGTGATCGAGGTGGCTCTGGATGCGGGTACCCTGCAGGTGGGAGACACCATTGATGATCATGCCATCACCGGTTCCTGTGATATCAGCTCCCATAGCAGCCAGATTTTCTACCATAACGGCGATGCGGTCGGATTCCTTTACTTTCAGTTCTGCGGCATCGCGGATGATTGTCTGTCCTTCAGCGAGCGCTGCCATAACAGCAATGATCGGAATCTCATCAATCAGGGTCGGAATGATATCTCCCTTGATGACCGTTCCTTTCAAATGACTGGAGCGGACAAGGATATCAGCAACCGGTTCTCCACTGTCGTTTCTTTCGTTGAGAAGAGTCATATCTGCGCCCATGGCGAGGCAGACACGTAAAAAACCGTCTCTCGTCGGGTTTGTTCCTACGTTTTTGACGAGAACTTCGGAATTTGGAACGAGAAGTCCGGCAGCGATGAAGTAGGCGGCAGAAGAGATATCTCCCGGTACTTCGATTTCTCTTGCCTCCAGAACAGGTTCCGGTGCAATCGATGCCGTTGTTCCCTCGCTTGTTAAGTCCGCACCGAAATGAGCAAGCATCAATTCGGAATGATTGCGTGACAGAGATGGCTCTGTGACGGAAGTACGGCCGCCATCGCTGGCATACATGCCGGCAAACAACACGCAGGATTTGACCTGTGCAGAAGCGACTGGTGAATCATAGTGGATGGAATGAAGATTGCCACCTTCAATGTGAAGTGGGGCACAGTTGTTGCCGTTTATGCTGGTGATGGAAGCTCCCATCTGGCTCAGTGGAGTGATGATGCGTCCCATAGGACGGCTCTGAATGGAAGCGTCTCCCGTCAGTTCGCTTGTAAAATTCTGTCCTGCCAGAATACCGGAGATCAGTCGGGTAGTCGTTCCGCTGTTTCCGACATCCAGCATGGAATCCGGCTTTTGAAGTCCGTGGAGACCCTTGCCGTGTACCAGGATTTCTTCCTTTTTGTTTTCAATGTTAATTCCCATTTTGCGGAAACAGTCAATGGTAGAAAGACAGTCAGCGCCCTGTAAAAAATTGGTAATGCGTGTCGTTCCCTCTGCCAGTGCACCCAGCATAATACCGCGGTGGGAGACGGATTTGTCTCCGGGAATTTTGACTTCTCCTCTTAAGGAATTTGCTTTTGTAATTTGTAAAATCATAAGATTCCTCCTGTTCTGGTTTATAACAAGACAAGTAAAACATTCTGTTCATTCGTGTGAATGATACTATCAACGTTCATATACAATATAATTTCTCTTGCGCAGCAGGCAAACACCGTTGCTCAGAGAGAGCGCGTCATAAAATTCAATGCGCAGAACGCCCTGTTCAAATTCTCGGTTGTGAATAATACCGATGTTTTTGATGCTGATTCCATCCATGGCAAGGATGGTCGCGATGGCTGCAATTCCTCCTGCCTCGTCCTCAATGTCGCAGTACAGTTCGTAGCGTTTCTTTAATGGACCCTTCGGAAGAATATCGAAGGAATCGCGATAATCTCTGGAGGATTCAAACATCTGATAAATGGCATTGGCCTCATGATGATCGACATCGTATCTCGCCTGAATCAGCATGCGGATATATTCATCGAGAACACGGGAAATATTTTCCTGATTTTCCTCGCAGATCTGCTGCCACATGACAGGGGAGGAAGAAGCAATTCTTGTAATATCCTTGAAACCACCGGCAGCAATCATTTTCATATGTTCTTCCTCATTGTCCAGATGCTTGACCAGATTGACTAGTGTAGCTGCGATAATGTGAGGAAGGTGGCTGATACCTGCCGTGATATAATCATGTTCTTCATAAGTAAGAACAAGAGGGATGGCGTTAATGGAGGTAATCAGCTCGACATAGCGGGAAATTTTGTCAAGAGATGCGTCCTCGCCGGGAGTCAGAATATAGTAGGCATTTTCCAGCATATGTGCCTTGGAGTTGGAGTAACCCGTTTTTTCAGATCCAGCCATAGGGTGTCCGCCGATAAAAGAAGAAGTAAGTCCGAGTTTGGCAATTTCTCTATGGATGGGACCTTTTACGCTTCCTACGTCACTGATGATTGCATCAGGACCAATAATGCTTTTCAAAAAAGTGAGATATTTTGTATTTTGTTCTACAGGTGTACAAAGAAAGATGAAATCACATTTCGCAAACTGGAAATCCTCATCCTCGCAGACTGTATCGATGATGCCGTCTGCCTGTGCCTGCTGTGTCACCTCTTTTGTACGGTTGTAAGCCATAATGTGATAATCCGGGTGTGCTTTTCGGATGGCTTTTGCCATAGAGCCACCGATGAGTCCCAGACCGATAAAACCGATTGTTGTCGTCATTTCATTTGTGTCCTTTCCGTAAATGCGTCCATGGGCAGAAATAGGATGGAAACACTGCCCCATATTTTATCCATTTTAGTGGAAAGAAGTGCAAATGTCAATAATACACAATAAGATAAAAAAGAAACAAGGTTACTGTTTGCTTTGTTCACAGGAACGAAACAAGCCAGTATTTCCCGTAATAGAAACAACAGACTCCTGAAAAATACAGGAAAAATTTTTCCTGTGCTCTTCAGGAGCCTGTTTGCATAAGGAATGGCAAAGTACATAATCGTAATGACGAATCTATATGTACGTGCGAGTCATTTGATTACAGTATTCTGAAAAACTGCTGCCATAGAAATAGGTAATTCTTATTTGTGATCGATCTGGTTCATGTACTGGATGAGACGGAAAATCTGGCTGGTATAGCCCCACTCATTATCATAAAAACAAATCAGTTTGAAGAAATGAGTGTTTACCTGTATTCCCTGACGAATATCAAAAATGGATGCATGTGTTTCACCGATAAAGTCAGAAGATACCACTTCATCATCCACAAAATCAAGAATGTCTGCCAGATAAGTTCTGGAAGCCTCGCGGACTTTCTCACAGATATCTTCGTAAGTGGTTTCCTTTTTCAGTGCCACATTCAAATCTACAATCGATACGTCTGAGGTAGGTACACGATAAGAGATTCCGTTCATCTTGTCCTTCAGGGAAGGAATGACAAGAGAAATCGCCCTTGCTGCGCCGGTAGTGGAAGGAATCAGATTTCCAAACACGGCACGTCCCGTTCTCCAGTCTTTCAGGGAACGGCAGTCTACAACTTTCTGTTTGGCAGTGGCTGCATGAATGGTTGACATGAGTCCGTACTCAATTCCATAATTATCTTCGAGTACCTTGCAGATAGGAGCCAGACAGTTGGTCGTGCAGGAAGCGTTCGATACGACCTGCATATCAGGGGTGTACTTGTCCTGGTTGATGCCCATAACAAAAGTAGGAGTTTCTTCGTCTTTTGCAGGAGCGGAGATAATCACTTTTTTTGCACCGGCATGAATGTGAGCCATTGATTTTGCGGTTGTGCAGAATGCACCTGTGGCGTCTATGATATATTCGGCACCGCAGTCTGCCCATGGGATAGAAGCGGCATCACTGCACGAAAATACAGGGATTTTCAGTCCATTGACAACGATTCCTTTCTCATAGGTAGATAATTCTCCTTTGAAGCGGCCGAAAATTGTATCATAACGGATCATATAAACCATATAATCCAAATCTGCGTTGCGGACGTTGATTCCGCATAAGCGAAAGGTTTCAGGCTGACTGATGGCGATACGGAATGCAACACGTCCAATGCGTCCGAATCCGTTGATGCCAATTTGAATTGCCATGATAATTTCCTCCTAATGGTAATCATAGATTATAATTTTTACTATGGCAATAAGGTGCAGTACTGAATCCTATATACTGTAATCTTTTGACAGTGTAACATAGATGAATGAAAAAATCTATAGTTTTATTATTAATTAAAAAATTAACGGGGATGACAATGCATTATCAGATATTTTAAAAAGAATTGTAAAAAAGTTGACAATCCATCTATTTCCAGATATGATAAGAGATAAGAAAAGTAAAGTTGTCATAATTATTATAGAGTCATAAAAACAGATACAAAAAATGTATATGCATTTTGGAACTTTCGGTGAGATTCCGACACGGATTTGTCCCCACTGTAATCAGGACGAACGCTATCAGAGCCACTGGGTAACCGGGAAGGGGTAGCAAGTAGGTTTGAACTGCGAGACAGGATACAGGTATCTGAATAAAAAAGACGGAGCATCTGAAGGCACAGAACAGAGGTCTGTTTTTTGTGCCCTTTTTTACACAGATGTGAAAGAGGGGAAGCGTATGGAATACAGAATTTTAAGCAGAGAAGATGCACTTGCAAATGTCAGTGTAGAATATAAAATAGATTCTTGTTATCAGGCAATGGGAGAGGAATGTCTGAAAAACAATATTAAGATAAGAAAGGTGATGCTTCCGGAAATACAGGTGATTGAATCGCAGGCTTTCTGTGGCTGCACCGCTCTGAGGACGGTAGAATTTCCAAAAATCAGAAAAATAAAGGAGGAAGCCTTTGCCAATTGCAGCAATCTCAAAGAAATCCGATTTTCAGAAAATCTCTGTATGATAGGAGGACAGGCTTTTTATAAGTGCAAAAGGATCCGAAATGTTGATTTTCTGGAGAACAGACAGTGCAAAACAATTGCTTCCGGGACTTTTGCGGAGTGTCGCCAGATGGAACACGTGACTCTTCCGAAAGAACTGGAGGTGATTGAGGAGGAAGCTTTCTATAAGTGTGAAGCTTTGCAGGAAATTGAATTGCCCTCCACATTACGCACGATTGGAAAACGAGCTTTTTATCAGTGTGGATTAAAGCATCTGCAGTTGCCGGATCATCTTGCTTTTATCGGAGAGAGTGCGTTTTTAAAGTGCCGGAGCCTGGAGTATGTAAAAATTCCGAAATCCGTGAAGTCTATCGAAAAATGGGCATTTCATGGATGCGGAAATTTGAAAATTCTGGAGATTCATCACGATCTGGAAACAGTGGGAGACTGGATTACGAACAAAAACTGTACGATTCGATGTAAAAAGGGGAGTAAAATGCAGGAATATGCCGAAAAATATGGTATGTGTCTGGAATTTATTTGATTTTGTAAAGAAAAATAGAGAATTCTTGAAATTGTATTGACTTATCAAGAAAAATAAGATATTATATGATTTATATGAATACAGAACAGTAGCAGCCATTTACTGATAATAAATTGGTGAATGATAATGGAAAATCCGGTGAGAGTCCGGAACAAGTCTTTTGCGGTAAGTGTATGTTTGTACATAAGTCCGTGTCCACTGCATACTTCGTCAACGCCAGAAGCGTATAGGATAGTATGTGGTGAATTTTATCCCTATATAACATATATATGAGCCTTCCGGTGAGAACCGGAGGGCTTTTTTGGTTTTACAATTGCATATGCTGACAGAGAATCCCTTATCCTATGATCTATCCTATCTCTTTTTGGAGGAAAATAATCAACGAAGGAGGATGACAATGAGAAAGAAGCGAAAAAAAGTAAAAGGTCTGCTGGGGGGAATTTGCGTGCTGTTTGCTCTGGTGCTGACAGGAAGGGTAGAAGTTTCGGCAGATACGATGACAATGACGTTGGAACGTTTTGTAGTTGGAGGAGATTTTATTATGGAACCGACTATTGTAACGTTCACGCCGGGAGAAACTTATGCGGATGTTTTGCAGCGAGTGCTCCATCAAAATGGAATTTCATATGTCTCTAAGGATACGTCTATGGGATTTTATCTGTCAGGTATTCATGGTGTAGATGTTGGAACCGACAAAATTCCATCATGTGTAATTGATATTTTGAATAAGAACAATCAGAAAATTGTCGAAAATTATATGCCGGGAAGTTTGTATGAAAGATCCTATACATCAGGGTCTGGATGGATGTATTACGTGAATAATCAGTATGTTACGATGGGAATGGGATCCATAGAACCAAAGCAGAATGATGTGGCAAGATTTATGTTTACACTCTGTATGGGGGCAGATCTGGCAGGTCGAAGCGGCAGCACGGTATATTATTATGTGGCAGATAAAACAGAGTTAGTCAGACTTATGGGAGTTGTGAATCAAAATATAACGAAATATCAGGCGATGGACGGCTTTTTTGATGCATGGAAGGAAGCACTGGAAGTCATGGCAAAAGTAGATGCCAGTGATTATGAGGTTAAGGAAGCAATCAGTTATTTAGATGATGTCATAACAAGTGCACCGGAACCGACAGATACGCCAATTCCGACACCGAGACCAACAAATACACCGAAACCAACAAATACTCCAATGCCGGTTCAGACTTTGGGCAAGTCAACCGTCTCCAAAGTATCTTCAACGGCGTACAACAAATTGAAAGTAAGCTGGAGTAAAGCGAAATATGCAGATGGTTATGCTGTGTATCGTTCGACATCTGCTAAGGGAAGCTATCAGCTGGTGAAAACGATTGGAAGCGGAACAACTCTTTCCTATACAGATGGAAATCTAATCACGGGAAAAACGTACTACTATAAGGTTCGTCCGTTCCAGATGGTTGGCGGTTCCAGAAAATACGGTGCATATTCTTCTTACAAGAGCGGAAAGCCTGTTTTGACGGTACCATCCCTTACTGTAAAAGCGGGCAATAAACAGGTGGCTTTAAAATGGAAGAAAGTAAGTGGTGCATCAGGCTATCAGGTATATCGTGCAAACAGTAAAAATGGAAAATATACGCTGGTTGCTTCCATTAAAAAAGGCAGTACCGTATCGTATACCAACAAAAATCTGAAAGCAGGAAAAATTTATTATTACAAGGTGCGTGCATATAGGACTGTGAATAACAAAAAAGTGTATAGTTCTTATTCTGCTGTGAAAGCAGCGAAGGCAGGAGGTGTAAAAAAATAAGATGAAAAAGAACTATATAAGGTGAAAATGCATGTAAAGGAGGAAAAAATGACATGAGAAAAATCAATCATGCAGGAAAGAAAATCCTGAGTCTGTTTTTGACGTTGATGTTGCTTTTTGGAATGTTTCCTGCAGCAGCAATAGAAGTAAGAGCAGAAAATAATCAGGATGTCATTGTTTTGGAGGATGTAGAAGATCCAATCGTTGTTGAGGAAACCGTTGAACCGGATGAAAACCCGGAGTCGGAAGAACTGGTTAGCGAGCCGGAAAATGACAATATTCAGAATTATCTGACTACAATTGATGAGAATATCAATCATGGACTTTCGTATTTGAATAGTCGACCCTGCAATGCGTATGGAAACGAGTGGACAATTTTTACAATCTTACGTTGTGGCGGCACGATTTCCGAAGAAAACAAAACGGCTTATCTAAATAATTTGAAGGATGATCTGGATGCGGACGGACAATTAAGCAGCAATAATCAGGGACAACCTACCGATTACGCTCGTGTGATACTGACACTTGGCATGCTGGGAGAAGATCCGGCTGATTTCCGGGGATATAACCTGGTAGAAACACTTTATAACTGGAATAATCTAAATAATCTGACAATCAATCAAATCAGTTGGACGCTGCTTGCGCTGGACAGCAAACAGTATGATATTCCGGAAGATGCCAAATGGAGTAGAGAAACGCTGATTAATCTGCTGGTAAGTAAACAGAATGAAGATGGCGGATTTGCCAGCTGGGGATCAACCAGCGATGTTGATATGACAGCTATGGTGCTCCAGACATTGGTGCCATATAATGATGCTTCTCATGCAGCGGTGCAGCCTGTTTTTGAAGGTGGAATCCGTTACCTTCAGTCACAGATCAATGAGGATGCCGGCTTTGAGAGCTGGGGAAATGAAAATGCCTGTTCTACAGCGCAGGTGCTGATTCTTTTGCCAATGCTCGGTATGGATCCGGCAGCCAGCAATGGATTTGTAAAAGCTCAGAAGAACATGATTACAAATCTGGAAGGATATCGAGATGAGACAGGCGGTGGTTTCTTCTGGCAAAAGGGTAGTCCATATAGTAAGGATGGTTCCACTTATCAAGTGGTATTAGCACTTGAGTCATGTCGACGTTTTGCAAGCAATGAAAATTCTGTATATGATCTGACAGAGTCCGATAAAAAAGAAGAAGTAAAAGCTTTGTTGCAGGAAAAAATCAATGAGGTTCAGAACAAAGCAGATACGATCATGGAAGGAGACGAACCTGGTCAGTATGCAGAAGGAACCAAACAGGAACTTTTAAAGGCGGTTGCAGATGCGCAGGAGGTTTGTGATAATCCGGAGTCAACAGAAACTGATTACGACCAGGCTATGCAGGCATTGAAAGAAGCAGAACAGCTTGCAGACAGTAAGAAAAATGTGGCATCAGCGGAAATCACAATTGCTGCTGTAATTGATACGAAAGGTAAAAAACCAGATTTGATTTTGAATCAGCCGGTTCGGGCAGATGAGGCAGAAAAGGCCGGATATACAAAACCGGAAGCGTCAAAAGATAAAGTAACCGTTTTGGATGCACTGGTTGTTCTTCACAAAGAAATGTTCGGGGAGGAAGATTTTGGAAAAAATCCAACGGATTATCTGGAAATTAACGCAAGTGGATGGATTACCACTTTATTTGGCTTAGAAACTTCATATGTTGGATTTTATGTAAATCATGAATCACCGTCGCTGACATGTGACCAATGCGAATTAAAAACGCAGGATACGGTATGTGCGTTTCTTTATGGAGATACGACACAGTATTCAGATCAGTATCTGTTTATAGAGAAAACACAGGAGCAGATTGAAGTTGGAGAAAGTCTTTCTCTCATAGTAAAGAGTGCCGGTTATATGACGACTCAGGCGGAACCTGGGTGTGAAGTGACGTTAACAGATCCGGATGGAAATCAACAGCAAGCGATTACAGATGAGAATGGAGTGGTACTGTTTCAGGTTCAAAAAGCAGGGATTTATACGGCGGAAATTACAAATAATCCGTTTACATACTCTGTTACATCGGGACCAGTGAAAATTACGGTAGAAGAGAAAAAAGAAGAACCTTCCGACCCGTCGACACCTGTTTTATCCAGTGAAAGCAGGCTTTCGGCTCTTGTGCTCAGTGCGGGAACATTATCACCGGCATTTTCTGCTAATACAAAGAACTATACAGCTATTGTAGAAAACGCAACAGACAAACTTGCAGTGAAAACAAAAGCAGCAGATGGCGCAACAGTAACTGTAAATGGAAAAGCTGCATCGAAAAAAGTGGATTTGAAGGTTGGCTACAATACGATCAAAATTCAGGTAAAAGCAGAGGATGGAAAGGCAACCAGTACTTACACCGTCAAAGTGACAAGAGCGGTACCTAAGAATTATAAAATTACGATTAGTGGTAAAAAATATCAGGTGACCAATGCACTGAGTAAGAAGGGAACGGTTGCGATTACAGGACTGTCCAGCAAAAAGGCAGAGACACTGTCTGTTCCGAATACTGTAAAAATTTATGGAATTACATATAAAGTAACTTCGGTAGGGAAGAATGCATTTAGAGAATTGTCAAAACTGAAAAGCGCGAAGGTTGGCGACAATGTAACAACCATCGGTTATGGCGCGTTTTATAAATGTCCGGCTCTGAAATCTGTCACTTTAGGCAAAAACGTAAAGAGCATCGGAAATCATGCATTTTGCCGCGATGTGAAGCTTCGCACGCTGACCTTGAATGGAACTGCTTTGACGAAGGTTGGAGAACATGTACTGTACAAAGCCGCAAACCTGACCATCAAAGCTCCGTCCAGTAAAGTAAAAACTTACAAAAAACTTTTTACGAATAAAGGAACAAAGAACTTTAAGGTAGTAAAAAAATAATATACAAACGCCTTTCGGCCTGTGGCCGAAGGGCTGTTTGGCTAAAAATCTGTATGCAGATGAGTTTCTCATGCAAGAAGAAGGGGAGATTGATCTGAATGCAGAAAACTAGAAAGTATGAATCAACAGAGGGAAGGATATAGGCAGAGTGGGAAAAAGAGCAATCATTTTATCGGTTCTTCTGGCAGTAGGAATCAGCGTTTTTGGGGTTCCTGTACGGGCAGAAGAGAAGGAATTTGTATTGGAACAGGTACAGCTTTTAGATGAGAATCTGCAATTTATCAAAGAAATTGTGGAAGAGGCTTTGATGCAGGAGCAGGTGGATCTTCAGCAGCAGGTGTTTCAGAAGTTTCTGGTGGCATCGGATTTGTATGATTCTCTGGAAGAAAATCAGAAGGAACAGCTTGACGAAACAATTGTGGAAGGACTGAAAACCATCAGGAATCGCATTGGAGAAGCGATACATACCAGCGAAGGTGTGACAGCCGGGAGTAAAGACTGGTTTGTGAAAACGAATGTTTCGGATGGAGAGGAGCAGGAGTCGGTGCTGGCTGCATTACAGAAAAAATACAAGGGTTGTGCACCTGTGCTGCAATATTACAAAAAGATCAGCTATACCGATATCCGGACAGGTGAAGATTATCGGCAGAAGACCATGATCTCCCTGAGTTTTCCTGTACCGGAAGGGTACGATGAACGGAATCATCCTAAAATCCTCACATGGTCAGATGGAACACTGATGGAACTTTTTCCTGAAAGGAAAGAGAATGTTTTTTATATAGAAAAGGCCAGGACCTTATCCAATGTAATTGTGGCAGAGGTTCCAATCGCACTGACCGGGCTGCAGCTTGATTCGAATGCAGTGGTCAATGCGGGGCAGAAGCTTTCGCTCAAAGTAAAGACGATACCGGAAACGGTCACGGAAGATTATGAACTTGTTTTCAAAAGCAGCAATACGAATGTGGCGAAAGTGAGTGCGGAGGGAGTGATTACTGGGGTAAAGAGCGGAACCGCTACGATTACGGTATCGGTGAAGGGGAGTGACATCGAGGCTTCCTGTCAGGTGACGGTCGTACAGGGTGCTCATGCACTCAATATCAGTGTATCTAAGCTTCTTAAGAATATCAGATCATATATGATGTCCATCGACCAGAATCCGAGTATTGGTTCCGAGTGGTTTGTGCTTGGTTTTGCCCGGAGTGGTATGGAGCTTGACGATAGTTATTTTCAAACGTACTACAATCATTTTGCCAATTACCTCGAAGAAAATAAGGGAATACTGACGAATTCTGTGAAGTATACAGAATATTCCAAGGCTGCGATTGTTATGACATCGATTGGAAAAGATGCTCGTAAAATTGCCGGTTACAACCTGCTGAAACCTTTGGCAGATATGGATATGGTGACGGCACAGGGGACAAACGGTCCCATCTGGGCATTGATTGCGCTGAATTGTTATCCCGATTATACGATTCCTAAAGTTTCTTCGGTGAGCAACCAGACGACAAAGGAAAAGCTGATTACATATATCCTGGAGCAGGAAATGTTGGACGGTGGCTGGAAAATGACAGGAAATTTTCCGGATCCGGATCTGACAGGCATGGCGATCCAGGCACTCGCACCTTTTTATCAAAAGGAAGGATACGAAGAAGTGACGGCTGCGATTGACCGTGCACTGGAGGTTCTGGGCGAGATGCAAAATACCACGGGCGGCTATTCGACTATGGGCGTGGAAACTTCTGAATCCTGCTCCCAGGTGATCACGGCACTATGTGCACTTGGGATTGATCCGGAAAAGGATGAACGGTTTGTGAAAGGAGGAAACTGGACAGTTGAGAACCTGCTGTCTTATTACGTGGATGGCAAAGGATTTATGCACGTGAAAGCAGATGAGGGCAACAATGGCGGTGGTGCGACCGGTGAGGTGAACGGGATGGCAACGGAGCAGGCCTATTATGCACTGACTGCCTATCAGCGCTTCAAAAATGGTCAGACGAGTCTTTATGATATGTCGGATCTGGAGCTGTCACAGGGACAAAAAGGAGATGGTACGGGAACCGGTGTGACAGAACCGACACCGACACCACCTTCCAATACGGCGAGTCCGGGTGGAAGCGGTACGAGCGTTAGCAGTGGCGGCGGCACGAACAGTCCGACGTCCACCGGTAAGAAGGTTGTATCGACTGCAAATCCTTCGCAAACGTCTTCTTCCGGTAAAACGGTTTCTTCTAGTAAGAAGAATTCGGGAAAGACTGCAAAAAAAGACAATCAAAAAGATGGATGGGATTTTGAGGCGGAAGAATATCAGGAATCTGGGGATGGATGGGACTTTGACGCAGAAGAGGTGCAGGAAACAGAAGCAGGAGAAGATGCAGGGAATCAAATTTCCAAAGGAAAGACAGGGAAAACGATTCCACCTGCAGCCGCAGGCGTATTTGGCGGTGTGGCGGGAGCCGGACTTTTAGAGGGATCAAAAATATTATACAGAAAAAGAAAAGGAAGAAAGCACTTATGAGAAAGAATGTAAAATGGGTGGCAATACTGGTGGCGTGTATGCTGACAGTCGGAAGTTTTTCCGGGTGCGGGCAGCAGGGAAGCAGTGAAATGACACAGCTGACAAAGGAAGCAGCAGAGGCAGTAGAAGAAGAAACAAAAGAGGATGTGAAACCTCTTCAGGCGGAAAATGAAATTCCTGCAAATGGTTTCATCAGCAAAGCGCAGATGGATACGATTGCCGGAAAAAAAGGAACGTATCGTTTTCATGGAGAGACGGAAAATGGCATTGAATATCAGTGGACCTATGATGGAAATAAAATTCAAAATCCGGTAGAGCAGAAGCTTCTGGTGGAATGCAGCGAAGATGATCTTGATGAGGTAAAGAAAGCCGCGGCAAATGCTCCGTATGCCATGAAGGTTATTTTGCAGAACATGGAGATGGCTGCTCCTGCAGAGCTTACCCTTACTTTGAATGAAGTATGGAATGCGGATAAGGTGCTCTATTGCACGTATGAAGACGGAAAAGTATATAAACTGGATGATGCAAAGATTGAATCCGGAGAGAAAGCTTCCAAAATTTCTTTTACCGTCACAAAAGCAGGTGGGGATTTTTATCTCTTGGGAGGTTCTACAACAGGAAAATCCAAGGAGGATGCAGATACAAAAGATAAGAATGCCACAAAAGATGAGAATGCTGAAAAAGAGACGGACGTCTCATCCCTGCAGACAGGAGCGAATGGTGAAACAGAGGAAAACAACGATACACAGGACGACAGCACGCAGGCCGAACCTGAAAATAATCAGACGGCAGACAATCAGAATCCTGTCCATACCTGCACGATTTCCATCGAGTGTTCCACTATTTTAAACAACTGGGACGATCTTCGCCAGTCCAAGGCGGAATTTGTACCTTCAGATGGATGGATCCTTTACCCGTCTGAGGTGGAGTATACGGAAGGAGAGACGGTGTTTGATGTCCTGAAACGTGTCTGTAACGATGTTGGCATTCACATGGCTTCCCGTTACACACCGATGTACGGCAGTTATTATATAGAAGGAATTAATCAGCTCTATGAGTTTGACTGCGGACAGAATTCCGGATGGATGTACTGCGTCAACGGCTGGTTTCCGAATTATGGATGCTCCAGCTATACGGTTGAAGATGGTGATGTGATTGAGTGGCGCTATACCTGTGATCTCGGATCCGATGTCGGGAATACCTATACGGGAGGTGAATGATGATGCAGGACGCATTTTCCAGATGCCATCCCATTCTGAATTTTTTCTATTTTCTTGTCGTGATGGGCATCACAATGTTCATGCAGCATCCGGTCTTTCTGGCTTTGTCTTTCGTGGCGGCGATTTTCTATGCTGTCTGGCTGGAAGGATGGAGAAAAGTTTTGCGGATGAATTTGCTGTTTACATTACCGGGACTTTTGATTACGTCTTTGCTCAATCCGATGTTTAATCATTACGGTGTGACACCACTGCTCTATATTGAGAGCAGTGGAAACTGGGTGACTTTGGAAGCTCTGATTTATGGTATGGTACTCGGTTGCGTACTGTTTATTATCATCCTCTGGTTTTCCTGTTACAACCAGGTGATGACAAGCGATAAGTTTATTTATCTGTTTGGAAGAATCATTCCGGCACTTTCTCTGATGCTTGCGATGGCGCTTCGGTTTGTACCTCATTTTACGAACCAGATGAAGGTGATCCGCAACGGACAGAAGTGCGTAGGTATGGATGTGAGTAATGGATCTTTATTAAGCAGAATTCGCCATGGGCTGAATATGATTTCCATTCTGGTGACCTGGGCGCTTGAGAATGCAATTGAGACGGCAGATTCCATGAAGAGCCGCGGTTACGGGCTTCATGGAAGAACTGCATTTTCCATTTATCATTTCGATCAACGTGACAGAAGGCTTGGTGCAGCTATGTTACTTTTGACGGCTCTTGTGTTGTACGGATGCAGCCGCGGAGCTGCCTTTGCGCAGTATAATCCAAGAATTTTGCTGGCTGGTTTTGTGGTTATGGGGTATACACCTGCAAAAAGCTGCAGTATTGGACTGGCATGTGTTACCTTTGCGGGATTTGGAGTATTCGCATTTCTTCCTCTCCTTCTTGATGTGGCGGAGGAAGCTTCCATGAAGCGAAGCAGAAGATATACCGGAAAAGACATGGAGACGACTTATCGCCAGATATACGAGGAACTTGACAGAGGAGGACAGACGTTTTGAATATCATAGAAATCAGAGATTTCAGCTTTTGCTATCCGGATACAGACAGGGATTCCCTGCGCCATGTAAATATGGAAATTGAGGAGGGAAGCTTTAACGTGCTCTGTGGAAAGAGCGGATGCGGAAAGAGTACATTGCTTCGCCATTTTAAGAGCGTGCTTGCTCCGCATGGAGAAAAATCGGGAAGTATCTTATACCAGGGAGTTTCGCTTGACGAACTCGATCAGAGGCGGCAAAGTCAGGAAATTGGCTATGTGCTGCAAAATCCTGAAAATCAGATCGTCACAGATAAAGTGTGGCATGAGCTGGCGTTTGGGTTGGAAAGTCTTGGATATGACAATTCTACGATTCGTCTTCGTGTGGCAGAGATGGCAAGCTATTTTGGGATTCATCAGTGGTTTTACCGCAATGTGTCGGAACTGTCGGGCGGACAGAAACAGCTTCTGAATCTGGCGTCTGTCATGGCGATGCATCCAAAAGTGCTGATTCTGGATGAACCGACGTCACAGCTTGACCCGATTGCCGCTTCGGATTTCCTGGAAACAGTCAAAAAGATTAACAGGGATATTGGAACTACTGTCATTTTGACGGAACATCGTTTGCAGGATGTGATTCCCTGGGCGCATCAGGTGTTTGTCATGGATAAAGGCGAACTGATCACAAAGGGGAAACCGAGAGAAATCGGTGAGGAGCTGAAAAAACAGGAACATGGTATGTTTTTGTCGATGCCGGTTCCAATGCAGGTGTATGCCGAGGTGGAAAACGATCTTCCCTGCCCACTGACAGTGAGTGAGGGAAGACGGTGGATGACAGAGCTGATGCAGAAAGTAGCTGCTGTGCATTCGGATGAGACGCAGGAAGAAAAGAAAGAAGAAAAAACGAAAAAATTCCGGAGAAAGAAAGAAGTACAGACGGAAATTCCTGCATTGAAAGCAGAAGATTTGTGGTTTCGTTATGAAAAAGATGGAAAGGATGTAGTCAAGAATTTATCTTTTGAAGTCGGTACGGGAGAATTCTATGCACTGGTAGGAGGAAACGGTACCGGCAAGAGCACGACACTGTCTCTGGTCAGCCGCGTGCGCACGCCATATCGGGGACGCATTCTGCTGGAGGGAAGAGATATCCGTTCTTACTCTGACCGGGAATTGTATCGGGGCTGCCTTGGCGTATTGCCTCAAAATCCTCAGAGTATGTTTATCAAAAAAACAGTAAAAGAAGATCTTTATTCGATCATTGGGGGCAGTCGGGAGAAGCAGTCGGCAGAATATACTGTGGATATGAAAAAGGCCGAGGCAGTGGCAGGGATTGCAAGCCTGACAAGGCTGGACGGACTGATGGATCGTCATCCGTATGACCTCAGCGGTGGGGAACAGCAGAGATTGGCGCTTGCGAAGGTATTGCTTTTAAGACCGAGAATTCTTCTGCTGGATGAGCCGACAAAAGGACTGGATGCGGAGTATAAGCAGGAACTGGGAGGTATTCTGAAAAAACTGCAGGAACACAAAATCAGTATACTCATGATTTCTCATGATGTGGAATTTGTGGCAGAGTATGCAGACCGCGTGGGATTGTTTTTTGAGGGAAATATTGTGACAAGTAAGCCGGCGAGAGAATTTTTTGCAGGCAATAACTTTTATACAACGGCGGCTAACCGGATGGCAAGACATTACTTTCCGAAGGCCGTGACTGCAGGGGAGGTGGCGCAGTGCTTAAAGGAGAGGCTTTAGATGAGTTCATGGACCGCTTCTGGGATTTTGGAGATAACACAAGTGGAAGGTATGGGAGGGATGGGACTGGGTCCTTCCAAAATCTCAAAGAAGAGGAATATGAAGAATACCGATTCAAAGAAGACGGGCTGATCATTGAACCGATACAGAAAGGAAAAGTAGACAAAAGAACTTGGATCGCACTGGCAATTATGCTTGTAACTGTTCCGGTGATGCTGTATTTGTCTGTGAAAATTTTTCACGGAAAGAAATACATGTTGTTTAGTCTCCTGGTTGTCTTCTTTTCGATGCTTCCCTTTTTTCTTATCTTTGAGGGGCGCCATCCCCAGGCGAGAGAAATCATGGTGATCGCAGTGCTGGCTGCCATAGGAGTTGCCGGAAGAGCGGCATTCTTTATGGTGCCAAGCTTTAAGCCCATTGCGGCCATCGTGATTCTCGCCGGCGTCTCATTTGGAGGCGAGGCGGGATTTCTGGTCGGAACGCTGATTATCATGATATCGAATATGTTTTTTGGGCAGGGACCGTGGACTCCGTGGCAGATGTTTTCTTATGGGCTGATCGGGTTTCTTGCGGGAATTCTGTTTCGGAAAGGTGTTTTGAAAGCGAGAAAAGTATCTTTGTGTATTTACGGTTTTTTGAGTGTATTTTTAATTTTTGGTGGAATTATGAATCCGGCGTCAGCTCTGATGACTTACGGACGGGTCACATGGAAGATTCTGCTTGCTTACTACATTTCAGGAGCGCCGGTGGATCTGGTGCAGGCCGTCTCGACCGTGATTTTTTTGTGGCTCCTGAGCCGGCCTATGCTTGAAAAGCTGGAGAGAATTAAGCGAAAGTATGGATTGATTGAGAGGTAAAAAATAAGAAAGGAATTCGTAAATTCCCTCCAAATTTAATTTTTTATGATAAAAAACGAAGGGTAAACTAAATGAAAAAGAAAGAGAGAGCAGGAGTGTTGTTGTTGATTCTGGCGGTGGTTTTGACCCAGATTTATTTGCCGGGGGCAAAAATTCTGGTCAAAGCCAATACCCAGGACGTGGAAAACGCGCAGGAAGAAAGGGATACTTCTGCAGAAACGATAAAAGAAGAGCAGGAAGAAGAGAAAACGATTATATATACAGAGGATTCTGAGTCGGGAACAGATTCAGATAACAGCGACGGCACAAAAGACGAAAATGGTTCGGATCACAGTGACGGCACAAAAGACGAAAATGGTTCGGATAACAGTGGCGACACAGGAAGCGAAAACGGCTCAAATAACAGCAACGGCACAGAAGACGGATCAGATGCAACTGATAACGAAGAAAAAGAAGAGGACAAGACAGATTCCGGTGAAGACTCTGAAGAGGGAACAGACCCTGGCAAAGATTCAGAAGAAGGCTCAGAGGATAAACCGGAGGAACCTGCCTATTTTGAACAGTATCGCGTAACGTTTCAGGTAACAGGAGAGGATGATCAGATTATTGAAAATGCTGCCGTAACTGTGCAGAAGTCAGTGGATGATGAAGACTTTCGTACGCAGGAAGCGTTATCGGATAAAGTTTATGATTTGGATGTTAAGCAGGATGAAAATTTCCTGATCTATAAATTTCATATCACAGCCGACGGATATCTCCCGGGCGACGGGACATTTTGCTTTGATCCGGGCTGTGAGAAAGAAAATCCTTACTTTGATTTGGATACGATAGAACAGGCATTTACCATTACCGTACATATGAATGTAAATCCGGATCAGTATCGTGTAGAAATAAAAGCAGTAGATGAAAATGGGAATCCCATTGAAAATCCCGTTGTAAATATGAACTGGTCGGTGGATGTTTATGGTTCGTATCCGCAGGAAGCGGTAAGCCCCGGTGTATATATTTTGCAAAAAAAACGGGGAAATGACTGGCTTTACTATACATTTCGTGTTTCCAAGGATGGATATACTCCCTATGATGGAAGTAAATTCTGCTTCCATACAAGTTGGTGGAATCCCTATTTTGATGTGAAAGCGGATAAACATTTTTTAACGATTACTGTAACGATGACATCTGTGGAAACGGAACTGGAAAATGCGAAGACAAAAGCCGTGCAGGAATTGCAAAATTATAAAAAATTAGAAGATTACCGCCAGGCAGAACAGGAGAAGATTACAAATCTGATCGCAACATGGACAACGAAGATTCACAATGCTACTACGGTAAGCAGTGTGAACTGGAATCTGGATCAGGCCAAAATGAAGCTTGACGCGCTAAAAACAAACATACAATACGAAGACGAGGAGTACCGCAGCCGTATTTATTTTCAAACAGATGATGGTCAGAAGATTTATGTGGATCAATATGGTGTCGCAACTATCACCAATATAGATTCCGGTAATTTTTATATCACTCGTCCGGATGGTTCTCTGTATGCGAACAATGAATGGGATGCCAAGTGGCGATGTGTCTACGAGTACAACGATCTGGATCACCCGGAGAGTATTGCGTTTCAGGTGGTTGTCGGTACCTACGGACAGTTTGCAGGTAAGTTTGTCGGAAAATATGATGCTACGGTGACGCTAAGTGATCTGGGCAGAGCGGTTCACTTTACAGTGCGTGTCATAAACGGTCGTGTGGATAAGCTGCGGGCCAGTGTGGATGGAAAAGATATGTCCGGAAAGACACTTAAGGTTATGGGCAGTGAGAAAAAGACGGCTGCGATCGAGGGAAGACTAAAAGGGACAGACCGTTGGGTTTCCATACCGGTGCACGCACTGAAATATACAGCCGGAGGTTCCACCAGTGTAAGACCTGCCACGGGAGAGTTTCGGACCTGGGGAACCAGTGGCAGTATCACATATACTCTGGATGCGGATCGCTCCGTAAGTGTCACGGTCAATATTCAGGCCACCATCATTAGGCCCACAGGGGTGAGGGTCATCTGTCCCTCAAGAGCCACAGTAGGCGACTGGAATGGTGCTTTTGGTCAATATGTGGGAATTATGGAGGGGGAGGGAGGATATCGTGTGGAGGTTACTCCATCCAATGCGTCGAACCCCGGAGTGACCTGGGAAGAACTGACCCCGGATGTTGCCACCTTTCAGTCTCTGCACGCCCTGGGCATCGTACCGAAGAAAGCGGGAACTGCCCAATTTCGGGTAACCTGTGTGGACAATCCAGAAATCAGTACTACAGTAACCATTCTTTTTCAGTATGAAAAACCGCTGAAAACCGCTGAGGCGGAAAAAAGTGTATATTACGCAAAAACCAGTGATAAGACAATTGATTTGAAAATTATTACCAATGGAATCGCGGACAGTGCCAGCGGTGCTTCAGAACAGCGGTTTTACTGGTCCTACAGTACATCGGGAGTAGCAAAGGTATCTGACGCGGTACACTATGATAAGTCCAGTGTGACGATTCCAAGCTGGTTCAGCCATACCATCTCGATTCTTGGCACGGGCGCTGTCTACGTCACAGGAACGCCCTATGATACGACGGAAAACTGCAAACCGGTGACGTTTAAAGTCGTGGTGACGGATACAGAAAATGAGAATCTGGACAGAGCAGAAGCGGAGAGGGTTGAGCAGCTGATACTGGCAATCGGTCAGGTGACTCTGGAAAAGAAAAGTCAGATTCAGAACGCCCGTTCAGAATTTAAGGCTCTGACCAGTACGCAGAAAGGTCTGGTGGATGACGATATTTATGACATTCTGGTAAAAGCTGAGCTGGAACTTCGCAGACTGGAACGTGCACAGGCTGGCGGAGGCGACGGAGATGGCGGAGAGGATGGAGACGGCGATGAAGAAGGCGGAGGAGAAACTCCGCCGGAGGATGGGAAAGAGGATGGCTCTGAAGAAGGTGGAGGAGGAACCCCGCCGGAACAAAATGGTGGTTCTGCGCCGAATGTAGAGAATGCAGGTGACTCAGAGGAACATGGACAGGAAGAGTCCGGAGGTGCACAGGGAACAAACACCACACAGAATGAAACGGTCGGCGGTGACACGGAAAGTCCGGAGAAAACCGATTCGATAGAGAATGCAGAAGAAACGGTACAGAAAGAAACATATGCGACGGTCGCGGTGACTGATAAGGTTGTGCGAAGAACGGATGCGAAAGCACGGAAAACATCGAAAAAGTCCGGTAAGAAAAGCAGTGGAAGGAAGTTTCTTGAGGTTGATATCAGCGACGTTGAGGAGGAAATTCAGCAGATTGTGGATGAAATCAGCCCGGCGACAAAGGCAGCTGTGTCTTCGGGAGCTTTGTTGGCATTCGCATTTGGCTTTCTGTGGCGCCGTCGTGAGTATCTGCAGGATATAAAAAATAACAGGTATATGATGGACCTTTACCTGAAAAAGCAAAAGAAACAGTAGGAGAACGATATGATTTCTGAAAATGTAAACAGTATATTGCGTGCGATTGTAGCCAATCTTCAGACACCGGTAGTGATCATTCTGCTGATACTGATGATAGCTACGGTCGTTGTTGCCGGGACATTTGTCTTTGAATTTTTTGTGGAACACCGCAGGCTGCAGGCAGATGTGCCGAAACTGATTGAGACGATGAATACGACAAAGGTCTGTGATATGAGCGACCTGGTTAATCGGAATGAATTGCTGCCGAGACAGAAAAAAGTGCTGAAACAATTGATTCAGGAACAGAAGATGGACAGCGAAAGCCGTGAGATTTATGCAGCACAGCTTCTGTTTGAGGAGGAAGAACACTATCAGAACTATCTGCGCTGGCCTCAGATGATCTCTAAGCTGAGTCCTATGTTCGGGCTTCTTGGAACTTTGGTTCCTCTGGGACCGGGACTGATGGCTCTGGGCGAAGGAAATACGGCACTTTTGTCCCAGTCGCTTCTGATCGCCTTTGATACTACGTCTGCGGGTGTGCTCATCGCTGCGGTAGCGCTGGTCATCGCACAGATTCGGAGACAGTGGTATCGAAATTACGCGCAGGTTCTCGAATCCTTGATGGAAGTGATTCTGGATAAGATGAAAGCAGAAGAACAGTGTCTGGAAACAGGAGGTGCGAAATGCTGAAAAACAGAAAACGTCTCTCCCGGAGATATGAGGAGGACGACAACGATAACCCCATGGAAAATCTGACGAACCTGTTTGACGTGATGCTGGTGTTTGCGTGCGGTCTGATGGTGGCGCTGATCATCAGTCTGAACGTGGATGTGTCCAGAATGAATCAGGCGGTGATCGAGTATAAGGACAATGGCGGCGGAAAGGCCTCAGTGGAGACATCTGACGGTCTCAGTATGGAAGAGATGGGAACTGTTTATCGAGACAAGAGGACGGGGAAAACCTATATACTGGATGATACACAAGAGAATATCACAGATTCATCCGGGGAGTAATAGTTGAAAATATCTATGGTGATCAGTGCCGGAAAACGTGCACTTAAAATAAATCACAAAAATGTTTCATAAAAAGGAGGCTAAAAGAAATGAAAGAAAAAAAACGAAAGGGTCTATCGAAACTGTTAAGCATGGCATTTGCTTTTGTAATGGTGATGGTATTTGCGGGATTTATTGGAAAAGTAGAGGTACGGGCAGATGATTTTATCTGTAAAGCTACTGTGGCGGTAAAAGACAAGAGCACAGGCGAGATAATCGAAAATGCGCAGGTGATTTTTACGGATTATTACAGGAAGGGCGACACGTATCCTGTGATTGATGTGACTCAAAATGAAGACGGAACTTATAATCTTCCATATGATGAGTGGGGTATGTACTATCGATATTATGCAGTTGCACCAGGATATAAAGATCCCAGGACTGCTGATGGTGCAGGTGTATTGCGAGGAGCTTCAACCGGATGTATCGAGACTGCAACAGTGACTTTAGGGGATATTCGTCTGGAAAAATATCCGGCTGTGAATCGTCTGGAAACAGCGATTGCCGATGCGCAGAAGGAGATTCAAAACTATCTGAACCAGGACGATTATGATGCAGATCAGATAGATGAAATGAATGGTATTATTGATCGCTATTTAGAGAGAATCGAAAACGAAATAGAGATAGGCGACAACGAGACAGAAGAGACGGTAAATGCCAAAATCGAGATTTTAAATGGAATTGTAAGTGATGCGAAAGAAGAATTGGACAAAATTTCTACTTCTCAGGATAATATCAATGAAGATTATGCGGATTATATTTCTTTCGTTCCTGAAAGTGGAGAGAATAAGTCTCTTGCCAGAAGCGAGTATGGCAAATTCGCAATTACGCTTAGCCGTTTTGAAAAAGGCAGATTTAAAGTCGACAATGATGCGGATACAAATGTGAAATGGAATGCCAAAAAAGAAATGTTCTCTATTAATGCCGGCAGCCAGAGAGTTCCATTTGAAATTATTGATAATTCATTTGACAAAGGTGTGTTCTTTAATCCAAAATCATTCCCGGCTGATGTTGATATGAACGAAGCATTAGGAACAATCGAAAACTGTTCTGTAACATTTACGAAAGATGGAAAAGAAGTTACGGTAACTTTTGCTTTAAATATTGTAGGTGAGCTTTTCAGTGGAATTTCCGTCAGTGTACCGGAGGAAGTAGAACTGTTAAGAAACGAGTCACTGGAGTTTTCGACGGTTCTGGAATATGGCAAAGATTACTCTGCAAAATTAGCTTATAATTCCGGTAAAACAGAAGACTCGGATGCAATTCAGATTGTTAGTCAGGATGAGAGTCTTGCAGTTGTTGAGGAAAATTTGACAATCAGACCTCTGAAAGCTGGCGAAGCAGCTTTTAAAGCTACCTATGTAGATGAAGAGGGAAACAACTTTGAAAAAGAATTTACCATCACTTTTAAGACGAATGCAACAGAAGATGCTCTTCTGGCCGCTGTAGAAGCAGCAAATCAGAAAGCGGCAGAAGCAGAGCAAAAAGCAGCAGATGCGGAAGAGGCACAGAAAGCAGCAGAGCAAAAAGCAACAGCAGCGGTAGAGGCACAGAAGGCAGCAGAGCAAAAAGCGGCAGAAGCAGAGAAGAAAGCAGCAGATGCGGTAAAAGCGCAGAAGGCAGCAGAGAAGAAAGCAGCAGATGCGGTAAAAGCGCAGAAAGCAGCAGAGAAGAAAGCAAATGAAGCTATCAAATCCACTCTGCCGAAGCTTACTCTGAACGTAAAAGCCGGTACCAAGAAAGCTACGCTGACATGGAATAAATCGACAAAGGGTACTGGTTATGTCATCTATCGTTCTACAAGCAAGAACAGTGGATATCAGAAAATCAAAACCATTACAAGCTTGAAGACTACAAGCTTTACAGATAAAAATCTGAAATCCAAGAAGACATATTACTACAAGATTTGCGTTTACAAAGGAAGCGTGAATGGTACACTTTCAACAGCAAAGAGTGTGAAAGTAAAATAATATCTGACAGAGACTATGCTGCTGCATAGAATATTACAGAAATTTATGCGACGGGAGAGCTTTTCATCCCTGAACATGACGGCCAGACCCGTTCGGACTTAGTAATCGAACAGGTCTGGCTGTATTTAGAAGGAGAGATTTATATGAAAGATAAGAAAATAAAAAAATTCAGTCTTGGAGTGCTCCTGTTGCTTGCCTTTTTGTGCGTATCCGTCAAAGTTCAGGCAGCCGATTGGACAAGCTATCAGAATTCATTTACCAACAATGGTGTGACAGAAAATCCGGGACCTACAGATGCAGACCATGCGGTTTTACAGTGGGCTGTAAAAATGCCGGCAGCAACGACACCACCTCTGGTTATTGACGATAAAGTGTACACAGCCAGCGAAAATTATGTGTATTGTTATGAGAAAGCAACAGGCGATGAGTTGTGGCGCTTAGGTGAATTGCAGGGAAGTGTGGGTTTTGCCCTGCATCCCATGGTGTACGCGGATCATAAACTGTTTGTGGTGACGGAGAATGGAGGCACAAGGATTGAGGCATTAGATTTGAGTGATCCGAATGAGCCGAAATGGATATGGGCCAGCGAACCGCAGTGGGGGACCAGTTATTCCCCTCTGACTTATCAGGATGGATGTCTGTATACCGGTACATGGAATGGAGATGATGGCGGATATTATTTTTGCGTAGATGCTGATAGCGGCGAACTTAAATGGTCTATGGAAGAATCCAATGGATTTTACTGGGACGGTGCCTATGCTACAGAGAGCTATGTAGCTTTTGCCTCTGAAAATGCTGTGGGCGGTGATAATGAAGAGGATGGCTCTGCACTGTATACAGTGAACGCAAAAACCGGAGAACTGATTGATTCTGTTACAGATTTGAAGGGAAGTATTCGTAATACGGTTGTATATGATGAGGGACATCTTTACATCGGCACAGTCGCTGGACGGGTATATCGGATCCGTGTGGATTCTTCGGGTAATCTGGGAGAATACAGTGGAGAAAACAATGACGATTTCAGCTATGTAGATTTGGATGGCAGAATAAAAGCGACTATGCTTGTTGATCAGGGACAGCTCTATGTCGGTGTAGAAGGGAAAAATTTCGGAACCTCCTATTACCAGGTCCTTGACTGTTCACAGCCTTTTGGGCAGTATTCCGGAATCGGTCAGGTTCCGGTTCCTGATGAACCAAAGGGAGCACCGGTTTTGTCTGTAGCGGAGGGTGGAACAAGGTATATCTACTTTACCTGTAATGGCGGAAATGGCGGTATCTACTATTTTACCAATCAATATGAGATGGAAGCGCTGAGTGCTTGCAGCTGTCTGTTTGAGCCTGAGTCTTCCCGGCAGGAAAGATGTATCAGTTCACTGGCGCTGGACGGTGAGGGAACGCTATATTATACCAATGACAGCAATTATCTGATGGCTGTATCTCCCAGACTGATGAAAAATGTGGAGATTACCCCTTCATCAGGAATTCACTGGAAAGATCAGCAGTTTGATCCTGCAGTGAGAGACTATGAGCTGACCGCTGACGCTTCTGTTTCAGAGGTTACGCTGAATGTTGAGATGCTGGACGGGGAAAACGCGGACGTATTTTACGAGTGTATCGTAGATGGAACAAGTCAGGGAACGGATACGACGATTTCTTTGCAGGAGGAAACAACAACGGTTGAGCTGAAAGTGACACGAAATGCGATTACTTTGAGCTACAGATTTCGCATTACTAAAATGAGTGCTCAGAATACGTCTCTGAGTCTTTTATACTATGGACAGAATTTCTACGCTGGCGGAAATCTTCTTCCGGCCATTGAAGCAGGGAAAACAGAATACAGTGTGGATCTCAGAAAAACGTCTGTGAATGATCCCTATCTGTGGATTCTGCCTGAGGATACACAGGCAAGTGTTGAGGTATATGTCGTTAATAATATAAAAGATGATTTTGGTGACGATCTGAAAAATGGCGATGTACTCGACCCGGTTTATGAGGAAAAAAGTGGTGAACGAAAGTACGCGATCACTCCGACAGACGCAGCTAAGAATACCATGATCCGCGTAAGTGTTACCTCTGCTGACGGAAGCAAGACGCAGGATTATCAGGTAGAATTTATCCGCACAGACCCACATCAGCATAACTGGGCGAAGGAGTGGAAAAACGATGCTTCGTATCATTGGCATGAATGTAGCAATGAAAATTGTGACGCAGTGAAGAACAGTCAGAAAAATGGATATGAAGCACATAAGTATGGAGCATGGAAGTTGAGCAAAAAAGCAACTGTTTTTGCGGCGGAGACCCAGAAGCGTACATGCTCTGTATGTAACTATACAGCAAACAGAACGGTCGGAAAAAAACTGACTCCTGTTCTGGAAGTTCCGGGAAAACTGACGTCTCTCACCATCAAAAAAGGTGCTGCAGCCAATTTTACGTTGACTATGGCATACGGTGACTCTGTTTCCTCTGTTGTGTCCGGTAATAAAAAATATGTAACGGTATCGTCTTACAAAAAAACCGGATTGATCCGTCTGAAAGCTGTGAAGACCGGAAAAACCAGTGTTAAAATAAAACTGGCCAGCGGAAAAACCAGAACCTATACGGTAACTGTTGTTTCGGGAACTGTCAAGACGACCAAAGTGACAGTACCCGAAACAAAGCTGACTCTGGCAAAACAAAAAACATCGACTTTAAAACCGGTACTGACACCATTTACCAGTACGGAGAAGATTACTTATCAATCTTCTGATAAAAAGGTAGCTGCCGTGACATCCGGAGGAAAAATTACGGCAGTGGCGGCGGGAACGGCTAAGATTAAGATAACGTCCGGAAGCAAAAGCGCAGTTGTAACGGTGACGGTACCCGGAATTACTCTTGCGAAAACATCGGTCACTATAAAGAGAAATCAGACTTTGACTCTGGTTCCGAAGCGCTATGGAATCAGTGGCAAGGTGAGCTATTCTTCTTCGAATAAGAATATTGCAACGGTAACAGATAGCGGAAAGGTGAAGGGAATCAGAAAAGGTACCGCAATGATTACGGTAAAATCGGGAGCTTATTCTGTTAAATGTAAAGTAATTGTAAAATAAGAAAGAATCTGAAAAAGTCCGGTTGGTTTTTATAAAAGGCCACCGGACTTCTGTTTTATTTTTATGGAATGCGCCCTAATGTGCTACATCGTGTGGAAAAATAAATTTATGGATTTTATGTGATTGGTTGACGGACTATCACTTTGGTGATATGATTATAGTAAAAATGGAGGCAAAAAATGGATAAACGGATTACAATATATCATGGCTCTGAAAAAATTGTAGAACAGCCAATTTTTGGTGAAGGCAAAAAGAATAATGATTTTGGCCTTGGTTTTTACTGTACTCTGAGTGAAGAACTTGCAAAAGAATGGGCAGTTTCTTCTTTGCGCGATGGATTTGCCAACCGTTATACGCTGGATTCTGAATACCTGAACATTTTGAATCTGAATAGCCCTGAGTACACAATTTTAAATTGGATTGCTGTTTTGGTAGAACACCGCCTCTTTTCGATTAAAACTCCCATGGCGAGACGGGCAAAGCGATATTTGATTGAGAACTTCAGCATCAATGTAAATGCTTATGATTTGATTATAGGATATCGTGCGGATGATTCCTATTTTGATTATGCGGAGTCGTTTTTAAATAATGGTATTTCTGTAGAGCAGCTTGCACGAGCCATGCAGCTTGGAAAACTGGGAGAACAAATTGTGTTAAAATCAAAATTTGCTTTTTCTAATCTAAAATATGAAGGCTTTGATATTGCTGAAAAAAATCAATATTATGTTCTTCGAAAAGCCAGAGATGATGAAGCTAATCAGCTATATTTTGAGATACTTGAGGAAGAAAGTGACGGATTGTATATTCAGGATATTATAAGAGGAGGCATTCAAAATGATCATCCACGCATACCAAGAAATATATTTGAGTAGAGTAAAAGCATTACTTGGTGATGCTTTTGATTATGCAATGAATACATGTGATATTCCTGGAAATGATTTTGTGAAATTGTTCATTGTAAGTTCCGCAAGTAAACGCATGGAAAATGGAGAACCTGCTTATCTTACAGGTAAGAGTGGAATTGAAATCGTCCGGGAGATTGTTTTGGAAACAAAAGGTCAAGAACTCCAAATAGAACCACAGGAGCATTTTGGACGATCGAAAGAGTATTGGATTGGGTGGGCCGTTGCCTGTTACCAATGGTATTCAGGAAGAAAGTACAGAGATATTTTTAAGGTTGTTTCTATTGAGGAATTACAGAAAATGTATTACATGCTCCATGAGGCGGATATAACAAAGTTTATTGATGTCGTGGATTCACGGATGAAGGAACATTTTCCCGAAACTAATTTAAAACGTATTCGCATGGCCTATGGTTGTACACAGAAAGAATTGGCAGAACGTTCGGGCGTCAGCCTTCGTTCAATTCAGATGTATGAGCAGCGAAACAAAAATATTAATAAGGCTAGTGTAGAAACAATTTATTGTCTTTCTAGGGTTTTGGGCTGCATGATGGAAGATTTAATCGAAAAATAATGATATGATATAAGGGGCAAAAGTCAGAAATTGTTTCTGCTTGCAGGATAAAAGTTCTGACTTAATGACCCGCCCACACATGAGCAAGTAGTGATTTTTCTTAGAAAATCAACGGATTGCGAATGTGGGTATTTATAATCAGACTGGAAGAAAATTAGGGAGGAAAGCTATGAGACGTGTAAATTTTTCAATTGAAGATAATGGACCGCTGATTGAGATTGGAAGGGAGTATGAAATTACAGAGTATCTCTCGGCAAAATATTACTACATGCTGGAAGATTCTCTCGGGATGAGTGCACCGATTCCTCTTGGCGAGCGTATCAAATCAAAGAAAGGTGTGGTTGTTGAGAAGAAGGAGACGGAGCGGGCCAAGATTGCAGTTTTGGAGTTTGATGAGT
>JALFVM010000096.1 GCA_022787145.1 Lachnospiraceae bacterium
CGCCGCCAGCGTTCATCCTGAGCCAGGATCAAACTCTCTGATTAAAAAGTTTTTTCCAGGTCAAGATAACTACTTGGCTATCTATCCCTTTTACTGTTTATAAGGATCTTTCGATCGTTCTTTGAATTAATACTTAAAGAATTTTCGAGAACTCATTTTATTCTATTCAGATAAAATGATGTGTGTTTCACTGTTCAGTTATCAAGGTTCTTTGCCGTTCTCATCAGACAGCTTTGATAGTTTATCATATTCAAAACCGTTTGTCAAGAACTTTTTTTGTTTATTTTTCAACTTTTTTGAAGTTTTTTCGTTGTTTTTCTTTCGAGCCGCAACTTCTTTACTTTATCACGTTCATTTCTATTTGTCAAGAACTTTTTAGGTTTTTTTCAAATTCATTTCTGTGATATTCGGAACGAATCAAGCGATTCCTTCCAAACGGAGAAGGAGGGATTTGAACCCTCGCGCCGCGCAAACGACCTACACCCTTAGCAGGGGCGCCTCTTCAGCCACTTGAGTACTTCTCCATGTGCCTAAATCCTAGAACACTCTTTAATTTTGCGCTTACTTTTTCCGTAACGCAAAATCTATTATATAAAAAAAAACCCGTCTTGTCAACGGGTTTTTTACGTTTTTTTTATTTTTTTTACATTTTTCTTTTTTTCATATTTTTCAGCTTTTCTCGTACTTTTCAATCGTATCCTCTATTCGATGTTTTACCTCAGCTGCAATCTCTGTCGTCTTCATATCCTTATACTCCTCATAAGTGATTGGCTCCAGAAAATGAACCTGTACAGTCAATGGCTTGATTGAATTTGTATCAAAAGATTTATAAGAATCAATCAGTGCAACCGGGACAATCGAACACTGCGCTTTTGTAGCCGCCTTAAAACTGCCGCCCTTAAAGTCCAAAAGCCGATTTCCCTTCTTACTTCTGGTACCTTCTGCAAAAATCAGAAAGTTACGGCCAGCTTTTACTTCCTTTGTGACCTGTACGATTACGCCCATCGATTGCTTGATATCCTCACGGTCAATCGCATAAGCCTTCATGCAGGCAAATACCTGTTTCAAAAAAGGAATCTCCTGGAGTTCTTTTTTCATTACCACAGAAAACGGCCGGGGACAGGCTTCCACAATTGCAAGCACATCATACAGTCCCTGGTGGTTTGGATAAAACATAAATCCGTCTGTTTCCGGAATATTTTCCACACCATGCGCATCAATGGTAATTCTTCCACCTTTGTTGGCACGCCTGTCTATATCCTTAAGCATGGCATATCGCTGTTCCTCCGTGTACTGATCTACATGAGAAGCATAATAGCACAACCGAAACCATCCGAAAGGAACATACAGAAGATTTCTCAATACCATAAGAATAATTCTTTTCACTTTTCTCCTCCTACTGCAGTTTCATTGCCAATTCTTCTTCAAAACTTGGATTTTTCAGCAAAAATGCCTCGTGAGACTTTTGATATTCCTTATAGACATCCGTAGTCATAAACGTTTTATATGCGTCTGCCGCTTCCTGACTCATCTCTGATGTAATCTCCTTTGCCGGCATTACATCATATTTTTTCTTATCCTTTTTTACCAGATACGTCTCAACTTTGGGATATGCTTTATCTTTTTTCAGTTTCACCTCATACGATATGTAAACGAGAGAATACGTTTCGTAGTCCTCGATAACATCACAGCTTACCAGCTTGATTCCCTTCGATTTCATGGCTTTATAATACGCAATCATATTCTCTGCTTCTTTTTCGATTTCCTTATCTGCATTTTTCTCAACCCCATAGCAGTTCAGTACTTTCTTTTCTTTGCCTTTTTCACTATACTTCACCAGTGATTTGACAACGCTTTCCGGTGAACCATGTTTTACCCCGCAGCCAGCAAACAAAAACATGGCCGCGAGGCACAGCATCAATAAACTCAGTACCTTAAATTTTTTCATTTTATTATACTTCCCTTATCTCATTTGCATTATCCTGCGAAGCCTGCTCCTCTGGCAGGGACTCCTTCTTTTCCCTTACCTTCGCAATGCTCGCAACAGTCACTCCCTGTTTCAGATCAATTAATTTTACACCGGAAGCAATTCTTCCGTTTACAGAAATTCCGCCGCATTCCATCCGGATAATAATTCCCTCTGTGTTGATCAGCATAATCTCGTTTTCTTCATTGACTGCCTTTGCGCCTACTACGTTACCGGTTTTTTCGGTAATCTTGTAGCATTTCACGCCTTTTCCGCCACGGTTCTGTACCGTAAACTCACTGATAGAAGTACGTTTCCCCATTCCGTTTTCAGAAACTACAAGCAGGTAATCCCCCTGACTGCTTAACTGCATCGCAACCACTTCATCGCGATCCACCAGATTCATACCACGCACTCCCATAGAAATACGTCCGGTACTTCTGACATCTGTCTCTTTAAAACGGATACACTGTCCATATTTTGTTACCAGAATGATATCTTTTCTGTTATCTGTAATCTTAACTCCGATCAGTTCATCGTCTTCACGCAGCGCAATAGCTCCAAGTCCCGTCTTACGCACATTGGCATAATCCGTGATCGGTGTCTTCTTCACAAGACCTTTGCGCGTAGCCATCATCAGATATTTGCCTTCTTTGAATTCTCTGATTGGAATCACAGAAGTAATCTTCTCCCCTGACTGCAGCAAAAGCAGATTGACGATTGCAGTTCCCCTCGCAGTACGCCCTGCTTCCGGAATCTCGTAAGCCTTGAGACGGTATACTTTTCCCATATTTGTAAAGAACATCAGATAGTGGTGTGTCGTTGTCATCAAAAGCTCTTCAATAAAATCATCTTCCAGCGTCTGCATTCCCTTGATGCCTTTTCCGCCTCGATGCTGACTGCGGAAATTGTCCACGGTCATACGTTTGATATACCCCTTCTTCGTCATGGTAATCACAGTATTCTCTCTTGGAATCATGTCTTCCATTGTAATATCAAACTCATCAAAGCCAATTGACGTACGTCTTTCATCTCCGTATTTCTCTGCAATTGCTAAAATCTCCTCACGGATGACACGCAAAAGCAGATTGCGGTCTGCCAGAATCGCCTCAAATCTTCGGATTTTTTCCATCAATTCCTGATACTCCGCTTCCAGCTTCTCACGTTCCAGACCAGTGAGTGCACGAAGCCTCATATCAACAATCGCCTGTGCCTGTACATCTGACAGCATAAATTCTTCCACCAGTGACTGTTTGGCAGCTGCCACATTCTGAGAACCGCGAATAATCGAAATCACTCTGTCAATGTTATCCAGTGCTTTCAGAAGTCCTTCCAAAATATGAGCTCTTTCCCTGGCTTTGTTCAGCTCATATTTTGTTCTTCTCGTCACAACCTCTTCCTGATGCTTCAGGTAAGCGGTCAACATCTCATGAAGATTCATCACCTTCGGCTCATTGTTCACCAGTGCAAGCATATTTACGCCAAAGGTATCCTGAAGCTGTGTATGCTTATAAAGCTGATTTAAAATCACATTTGCATTTGCGTCTCTTCGCAGGTCAATACAGATTCGCATTCCCTCACGACTGGAATGATCATTCAAATCTGTGATGCCATCCACTCGCTTATCGCGAACAAGCTCTGCGATTTTCTCGATCAGTCTTGCCTTATTTACCATATACGGAAGCTCTGTCACGACAATGCGGCTCTTTCCATTCGGCAGTGTCTCAATATCGGTCACTGCACGCACACGGATTTTGCCCCTTCCGGTACGATATGCCTCCTCAATTCCTCTTGTTCCGAGAATGGTTGCCCCCGTCGGGAAATCAGGTCCTTTGATAATCTGAAGAAGCTCCTCAATCGTTGTATCGCGGTTCTCCTCCACAATATTATCAATCAGTTTCACAACTGCATCCACAACTTCCCGCAGATTATGCGGCGGAATGTTTGTCGCCATACCTACCGCAATACCGGAAGTACCGTTGACTAAAAGGTTCGGATAGCGAGAAGGAAGCACCACCGGCTCTTTCTCTGTTTCATCAAAGTTCGGCACAAAATCCACGGTATCTTTGCTGATATCCGCCAGCATTTCCATGGAAATTTTACTCAGACGCGCCTCGGTATATCGCATAGCCGCAGCACCGTCTCCATCAACCGAACCAAAGTTTCCGTGTCCGTCTACCAACGGATATCTGGTAGACCATTCCTGAGCCATATTTACCAGCGCACCGTAAATGGAGCTGTCTCCATGCGGATGATATTTACCCATGGTATCACCGACAATACGCGCACATTTTCTGTGTGGTTTGTCCGGTCCGTTATTCAATTCAATCATCGAGTACAGCACTCTCCGCTGTACAGGTTTTAATCCGTCTCTTACATCCGGCAATGCTCTGGCTGCAATTACACTCATGGCATAGTCAATGTAAGAAGTCTCCATGGTTTTCCTTAAATCAACTTCATGGACTTTGTCAAAAATATTATCTTCCATTTTTTCCTCCTGATATGAGTATCTTTTGTAACCTGACGTTTTATTTTTATCCGAAACAGGTTAAATATCCAGGTTCTTTACAAATCTGGCATTTTCTTCAATAAACTCACGTCTTGGCTCTACTTTGTCGCCCATGAGTGTGGTAAATGTCAAATCAATTTCCGCTGATTCTTCCTCGTTCATGGTCACACGAAGGAGAATTCTCTTCTCCGGATCCATCGTAGTCTCCCAGAGCTGTTCTGCATCCATCTCTCCCAGACCTTTGTATCGCTGAATCTTGTTATTTCCGTCTCTTCCAATCTCCATCAGTATGTTGTTCAGTTCCTCGTCACTGTACGCATACCAGACTTTTTTATTCTTTTCAATCTTGTAAAGAGGCGGCTGTGCAAGATACACATACCCCTGTTTGATCAGCTCCGGCATAAAGCGATACAAAAATGTCAGCAGTAGTGTTGCGATATGTGCTCCATCCACATCGGCATCAGTCATGATAATGATCTTGTGGTAACGCAGTTTGCTGATATCAAAATCATCGTGAATACCCGTTCCAAACGCAGTAATCATCGCTTTGATCTCTGCATTTGCATAAATCTTATCCAGTCTTGCCTTTTCTACATTCAAAATCTTACCGCGCAAAGGCAAAATCGCCTGTGTCGCACGATCTCTGGCTGTCTTGGCAGAACCGCCCGCAGAGTCTCCCTCTACGATGTAAATCTCACAGTTTTCCGGATTCTTATCGGAACAGTCTGCCAGTTTTCCCGGCAAAGAAGCACTTTCGAGTGCCGATTTTCTTCTCGTCAGATCTCGCGCCTTCCGTGCAGCCTCTCTGGCTCTCTGCGCCATAACAGACTTCTCCACAATCAACTTCGCTACGGAAGGATTCTGCTCCAGAAACAGACCCATCTGTCTCGTCACAATGCTGTCCACGGCCCCTCTTGCCTCGCTGTTTCCAAGCTTCTGCTTTGTCTGACCCTCAAACTGCGGCTCTTCAATCTTTACGCTGATGATTGCAGTCAATCCCTCACGGATATCTTCTCCGCTCAGATTCGGCTCATTATCCTTGAGCAGTTTATTCTTGCGGGCATAATCGTTAAATGTCTTTGTAATCGCATTTCGAAATCCCACAACATGCGTTCCGCCCTCCGGTGTCGTAATGTTATTGACAAATCCATACGTATTTTCTGTGTAAGAATCGTTGTGCTGCATGGCAACTTCCACTGCAAC
>JALFVM010000177.1 GCA_022787145.1 Lachnospiraceae bacterium
GGTTATGGACAAATTAATGTCTTTATGCCCGTTCGTAAAAGGAAATGCCAGCGGAATGGCAGTTGGTCTTCCGGATGGACAGATGGGAAACTCTGAGGTTGGACATCTGAACATGGGTGCCGGCCGTATCGTATACCAGGAACTGACAAGAATCACAAAAGAGATTCAGGATGGCGATTTCTTTAAAAATGAGGCACTGTTAAAAGCCGTTCAGAATGCAAAGGAGAAAAATTCTGCACTGCATCTGATGGGACTTTTGTCTGACGGCGGTGTGCACAGCCACAACACACATCTGTATGGACTTCTGGAGCTTGCAAAGAGAGAGGGACTGGAGAAGGTGTATGTACATTGCTTCCTGGATGGACGTGACACGCCTCCTGCATCCGGAAAAGACTATATCAAGGCTTTAAAAGATGAAATGAAAAAAATCGGTGTTGGTGAGATTGCAACGGTAGAAGGACGTTACTATGCGATGGATCGTGACAATCGCTGGGACCGCGTGGAAAAAGCTTACAAGGCAATGACACAGGGCGTTGGAAACGAGACAGAATGTGCTGTTTGCGGTGTGAAAGAATCTTATGAGAATGAGAAAACAGATGAGTTTGTAGAGCCAATCGTTGTTGTCAAAGACGGCAAACCGCTGGCAAAGGTACAGGATGGAGATTCTGTGATCTTCTTTAATTTCCGTCCGGACCGTGCACGTGAGATTACAAGAGCATTTGTAGATGAGGATTTTGGCGGATTTGCAAGAGAGAAAAAGCTGGATCTGACTTTCGTATGCTTTACACAGTACGATGCAACCATCACAGGTGTCGACGTGGCATTCCACAAAGTTTCGATTACGAATACATTTGGAGAGTTTTTGGCTGCTCACAATATGACACAGGCTCGTATCGCTGAGACAGAAAAATATGCACACGTGACCTTCTTCTTTAATGGCGGTGTGGAAGAGCCAAACGAAGGCGAAGACAGAATTCTTGTAAAATCTCCAAAGGTTGCTACGTATGACTTGCAGCCGGAGATGAGCGCACCACAGGTATGCGAAAAACTCGTAGAGGCAATCAAATCCGGTAAATATGATGTAATCATCTGTAACTTTGCAAATCCGGACATGGTTGGCCATACAGGCGTTGAGAATGCCGCAATCCAGGCAATTGAGGCTGTTGACGAGTGCGTAGGCAAAGCGGTTGTTGCTGTCAAAGAAGTTGGTGGAAAAATGTTTATCTGTGCAGACCACGGAAATGCGGAACAGCTGGTTGATTACGAGACAGGTGCTCCGTTTACTGCTCACACAACAAATCCTGTTCCATTCATTTTGGTGAATGCAGACGATTCTGTCGGACTGCGTGAGGGTGGATGCCTGGCCGATATCGCACCTACTCTGATTGAACTGATGGGTATGGAGCAGCCGGCAGAAATGACAGGAAAATCCTTACTGATTAAAAGATAAAACAGCAGGCGTAAACAGGCGCAGGAGCAGACAATGGCAAAAGAAGTGAAGACAAATGCCATGCGCATTTTGGAAAAGAATAAAATTCCTTATGAACTGCTTACGTATGAGTGTGATGAATTTATTGACGGCATCCATGTGGCAGACAAGACAGGAACGCCTTATGAGCAGTCCTTTAAGACACTTGTGATGGAGGGAAAAAGTGGGGCGTACTATGTGTTTGTGCTTCCAATTGAGAAAGAAGTGGACCGCAAGGCTGCGGCAAAAGCAGTGGGAGAGAAGACGGTGGACATGATTCATGTGAAGGATATTCAGAAGATCACCGGATATATCCGGGGCGGATGCAGTCCTCTGGGAATGAAAAAGCTGTACACGACGGTATTTGATTCCAGTGCGCTGAATTTTGAGGAAATCTATGTAAGCGGCGGAAGAATCGGAACGACTCTGAAAGTAAACACGAAGAAACTGGCAGAAGTCGTGAGAGGGACTTTTGCGGATATTACATTTGCATAAGTTTGCAATAGCTAAATAAAACAGATATAAAGAAGGGGCTCCCGGTTTTGACCGGAGGCCCCTTTCATAATGCAGATTAATTGTCTTCTTCTGTCATAGTGTAAACGGTACGTTTCTTCGCCATTTCATCGCTTGCGAGATATTCATCGTAAGTGCTGATCTTGTCTACGATAGTGCCGTCTGGAAGGAATTCCATGATGCGGTTGGCAGTCGTCTGCACAAACTGGTGATCGTGGGAAGCAAAAAGAATGACTCCCGGGAATTTGATCAGTCCGTTGTTCAAAGCCGTGATGGATTCCATATCCAGGTGGTTGGTTGGTTCGTCCAGAATCAGGATATTAGAACCGGAAATCATCATTTTGGATAACAGGCAGCGAACTTTCTCGCCTCCGGATAATACCTTTACTTTCTTGACACCGTCCTCGCCGGCAAACAGCATACGTCCCAGGAAACCACGCACGTAAGTAGCGTCCTTGATCTCGGAGTACTGTGTCAGCCAGTCGGCGATCGTCAGGTCATTGTTAAACTCAGCGGTGCTGTCTTTCGGGAAGTAAGCCTGGCTTGTGGTCACGCCCCACTTGTAAGTTCCTTCATCCGGCTCTATTTCACCCATCAGAATCTGGAACAGAGTCGTTTTGGCACGTTCGTTGGAGCCAACGAAGGCAACTTTGTCATCGTGTCCGAGTGTAAAGGTGAGATTGTCGATGATCTTCTCGCCATCGATGGTTTTGGAAAGTCCCTCTACCATCAGAACTTCATTTCCGATCTCACGGTTTGGACGGAAATCGATGTATGGATATTTACGGCTGGAAGGACGCATCTCATCCAGCTGGATTTTTTCCAGCGCACGCTTACGGGAAGTTGCCTGTTTGGATTTGGAAGCGTTGGCACTGAATCGGCTGATGAATTCCTGCAGTTCCTTGATTTTCTCTTCTTTTTTGCGGTTTGCTTCCTTCATCTGTTTGACAAGAAGCTGACTGGATTCAAACCAGAAATCGTAGTTACCGGCATAAAGCTGGATTTTTCCATAGTCAATATCTGCGATATGTGTACAGACTTTATTTAAGAAGTAACGGTCATGGGATACCACGATGACCGTGTTGTCAAAGTTGATTAGAAATTCCTCAAGCCACTCAATCGCGTTCATATCCAGGTGGTTGGTCGGCTCATCGAGGAGCAGGATGTCCGGATTTCCGAAAAGTGCCTGCGCAAGAAGAATCTTTACCTTCTGGCTTCCAGTCAGGTCTTTCATAATTGCATAGTGAAACTCCGGTTCGATTCCCAGTCCGTTTAAGAGCATGGCTGCGTCAGACTCTGCTTCCCAGCCGTTCATCTCTGCGAATTCGCCCTCCAGCTCGCTGGCACGGATACCGTCTTCATCGGTGAAATCTTCTTTTGCGTAGATGGCCTCTTTTTCTTTCATAATCTCATAGAGACGCGCATTTCCCATAATTACCGTATCAAGAACGGGATATTCGTCGTATTTGAAATGATCCTGCTGCAGGAAGGAAAGACGTTGTCCCGGTGTGATGGAAATATCTCCCTTGGTTGTCTCAAGCTGTCCGGAAAGAATCTTCAAAAAAGTAGATTTTCCTGCACCGTTGGCACCGATCAGACCGTAGCAGTTTCCCTCGGTAAATTTGATATTTACATCTTCAAAAAGTGCTTTTTTTCCAATTCGTAATGTTACATTATTTGCTGAAATCATATCATAACCTCATTATTATTCCTAATTAAATAGTTATATAGTCTTTATACATTTTACAGTATATTGGAAAATTTGCAAGTATTTTTTCGGCTTTCCAGGGACTTCTTCGGTTGACAATCTGTGTAATTCGTGCTATAACAGTAAAATTGAGATTCTGGACAATTTATTGGCAGAATGCAGGTATAAAACATGTGAAATGAACGAACGATAATTGATGAGGTGAAAAAATGACACAATGGTTAGAGATGATGGCGCAAGTGATCAAAGAGAATGTATGGTTGGCGCCGGTTTTATGTTTGCTTGCGGGAGTAATCACATCCTTTACCCCCTGTTCCCTTTCTACAATTCCTTCTGTAATTGCTTATGTGGGAGCATCTTCCGGGTCGGACACAAAGAAGGCATTTCGGCTTTCTGTGGTGATGGCTCTTGGTATGGCGTTCACATTTGCGATTTTCGGAAGTCTGGCTTCTGTGATCGGACATGTGATGCACGATGCCGGTCACTGGTGGTCAGTTTTTCTTGGCGTTCTCATGATTTTAATGGCGCTGCAGATTTGGGATGTCATTCATATTATCCCCCACATTCATATGGATGAAAACATGAGCAGAAAAGGCTACATCGGAGCCTTCCTGATCGGAATGCTCAACGGTGTGTTTGCATCACACTGTGCAACGCCTGTGATGATCGCGCTTCTTGCTATGGTTGCAAAGGCGGACGGAAGTATGATCTGGGGGATTTTTCTTATGGCTTTGTATGCAATCGGGCACAGCATCCTTCTTGTTGCAGCCGGCACAAGCTACAGCGCTGTGCAGGCAGTGATTGATAATCCGAAATATGCATCCTTCAGCAAAGCGCTGCGCATCCTGATGGGCGCAGTCATTCTGTTAATCGGCATTTTTATACTTTTTGCAGAAGATTAAACTTTATTCTGACAATAAACATCTAAATAACAAACATGTTAAAAAAAAGACAGTTTTACTTGCATAAAGTGTGCACTGTTTGATATAATCAAGTTAATAAGATTTCAGGTCTTTATTAAATGATTGAAGAAAAGAGATGAGAGGGATGTTAATTACAAGAGAATGTGATTATGCTGTTCGCGTAATCAGGGCACTGAACGGCGAGCCAAGACTAAGTGTGAACGAAATCTGCGAAAGAGAAGATATTACGGCACCATTCGCATACAAAATTCTGAAAAAGTTGCAGAAGGCAGAACTTGTAGCGGGATTTCGTGGAGTGCATGGGGGGTATGCTTTGAATAAACAATTGTCAGAAATTTCTTTGCTGGATATTTATCTTGCGATTGATCCAGATCTGTTTATTATTGAGTGCCTAAATCCACTGAAGCCCTGTTCGAGAAACGGAATTGGAGATGAGGCATGCAGAGTACATAATTATCTAGGGGAAGTGCAGAAGACTCTTCGGGAAATGTTGGCGCAGAGAAGTCTTGCGGAAATTATGGCTCAATGCAGCGAATAGGAAGATGATAAAAAAATGGGGGAAGTCGTTTCCTCCATTTTTTTTATAAAAGTAAACTTTTAAAAAGAAATGATTGACAAACTAAAAGTAAACATCTATGATGATTATGGTTAACAAAAAGAAATATGTTAAGAAATGAAAGGGGTATAAGATGAAAGAACAATGGAATGTTAGATCGATGGTTATGATTGGAATGTTTACAGCTGTACTGGCAGTGCTTTCCATTCTTGAGATTCCAATGCCGTCCGGTGTACCGATTACACTGCAGACGTTTGCGGTGGCTCTCTGCGGATACGTTCTCGGATGGAAAAGAGGGGCTGCCTGTGGAGCTTTGTATCTGTTGATTGGAACAATCGGTGTTCCTGTCTTTGCAGGAATGTCCGGTGGGATCTCCAAACTTCTCGGACCGACAGGCGGTTTTATTTTTGGCTTTATTCTTCTGGCTGGCCTGTGTGGAGTCGGAGCCGTATGCAAAAATAAAATTCTGTCAGTTGTCGCAGGGTTTCTGGGACTGGCGGCCTGCCATCTGCTTGGCGCGATTCAGTTTGGTGTTGTGACAAATACAGGATTTGTGAAATCTCTGCTTCTTGTATCGGTGCCTTATCTTATAAAAGATGGGTTGTCTGTGGTTGGCGCATTTGTGGTTGGCGGCGTTCTTCGAAAGAGACTGGCGCAGGCAAATCTGATGAATCATGAGCAAGCTGCTTAGGGCACATCATGTGCTGTGTACCACACTCTTTGAGGGAAAAGGATACAGCAGCGGATTTTGCGCGGGAATGGAAAACGTGGTGCGGCAGCTGCGGAAAAATCCAGATACGCCTCTTTTTGTAGTGTGCATTCCGGATGAAATCTGCAGAAATTGTCCGAATCTGACAGAACAAAATATCTGCAGCAGCGACCACAATAAAATTTCAGGAAAAGATAAAAGGCTTTGGCAGATTTTACAGCTGCAGGAACAGGAAGAGTACACATACCGGGAGCTTCAGATTCGTGTAAAAAAATATTTGAATAAGCAGAACTTTGATGAAATATGCGGAAACTGCAACTGGAATAAGCAGGGCTTATGCTCCTATGAAAAATTGATGCGGCAGCTGCCTGACGACAGAACGTAAGACGCGAAAACACAGGAAAATATGTCAAAAATTTTGTATTAAAATATATACAGAAATACCAAGAATGGAAATGGACAGTCAGAAAAACTTGTGTTATAATAACAAATGGAATTTTAGGACAGCCAGTTCTATATATTTATTACTAACTTTTAACTTTTTCAAGGAGGAAAAGAGAAAATGGCAAGAAAGATGAAAACCATGGATGGTAACCATGCAGCCGCTCATGCATCCTATGCTTATTCTGATGTAGCTGCAATTTACCCAATTACTCCTTCATCTGTTATGGCTGAAGCAACAGATGAGTGGGCAACTCAGGGAAGAAAGAACATTTTTGGACGTGAGGTTCAGGTTACAGAGATGCAGTCTGAGGCAGGTGCTGCTGGTGCAGTACACGGATCTCTGGCAGCAGGTGCTCTGACTACTACATACACAGCTTCTCAGGGTCTTCTCCTGATGATCCCTAACCTTTACAAAATTGCCGGCGAGCAGCTCCCAGGTGTATTTAACGTATCTGCTCGTGCCCTTGCAAGCCATGCATTATCTATTTTCGGTGACCACTCTGACGTATATGCATGTCGTCAGACAGGTGCAGCTATGTTGTGTGAGTCAAGCGTACAGGAAGTTATGGACTTAACACCGGTTGCTCATTGTGCAGCACTGAAAGGTAAAATTCCTTTCATCAACTTCTTCGATGGATTCCGTACATCTCATGAGATTCAGAAGATCGAGACATGGGATTATGAAGACCTTGCTGATATGGTAGATATGGATGCAATCAAAGCTTTCCGTGACAATGCTCTGAATCCAAATCATCCATGCCAGAGAGGTTCTGCTCAGAACCCGGATATCTTCTTCCAGGCTAGAGAGGCTTGTAACCCATATTACGATGCTATGCCTGAAATCGTTCAGATGTACATGGACAAAGTAAATGAGAAGATCGGTACAGACTACAAACTGTTCAACTACTACGGAGCTGCTGATGCTGAGAACGTAATCGTTGCTATGGGTTCTGTATGTGATACAATCGAAGAGACAATCGATTACCTGACAGCTGCAGGCAAAAAAGTTGGTGTTGTAAAAGTTCGTCTTTACAGACCATTCTCTGCAAAAGCTCTGGTTGAGGCTATTCCTGAGTCTGTAAAATGCATCACTGTATTAGACAGAACAAAAGAGCCAGGTGCACTTGGCGAGCCATTATACTTAGACGTTGTTGCTGCTCTGAAAGGAACAAAATTCAATGACACACCTGTATTAACAGGACGTTATGGTTTAGGTTCCAAAGATACAACACCGGCACAGATCGTTGCTGTATTCGAGAACACAACAAAATCTCCATTCACACTTGGTATCGTGGATGACGTTACAAATCTGTCTCTTGAGACAGGCGCTCCTCTGGTAACAACTCCAGAAGGAACTATCAACTGCAAATTCTGGGGACTTGGTGCTGACGGTACTGTTGGTGCAAACAAGAACTCCATTAAGATTATCGGTGACAACACAGACATGTATGCACAGGCTTACTTTGACTATGACTCTAAGAAGTCTGGTGGTGTTACAATGTCTCACCTTCGTTTTGGTAAATCACCAATTAAATCTACATACTTGATCCACAAAGCTAACTTTGTTGCTTGCCACAATCCTTCTTATGTAAACAAATACAATATGGTTCAGGAGCTGGTAGACGGTGGTACATTCCTTCTGAACTGCCCATGGGATATGGAAGGACTTGAGAAACACTTACCAGGACAGGTAAAAGCATTCATCGCAAACCATGGAATCAAATTCTATGTAATCGATGGTATCAAGATTGGTAAAGAGATCGGACTTGGCGGACGTATCAACACCGTTCTTCAGTCTGCATTCTTCAAACTTGCAAACATCATTCCTGAGGAGCAGGCAATCGATCTGATGAAGGCTGCTGCAAAAGCTACTTACGGAAGAAAAGGTGACAAGATCGTTCAGATGAACTACGATGCAATCGACGCTGGTGCAAAACAGGTTGTTGAGATCACTGTTCCGGAAAGCTGGAAAGATGCAGCTGACGAAGGTCTTGCTATGGGACATGCAGAAAAAGGACGTCAGGAAGTTGTTGATTTCGTTAACAACATCCAGGCAAAAGTTAACGCTCAGGAAGGTAACACACTGCCTGTATCTGCATTCAACGCTTATGTGGATGGTACAACACCATCTGGTACAGCTGCATACGAGAAACGTGGTATTGCAGTAGATATTCCAGTATGGAATCCGGAAAACTGTATCCAGTGTAACAGATGTTCTTATGTCTGCCCACACGCAGTTATCCGTCCAATCGCTATGACAGACGCAGAAGTTGCCGCAGCTCCGGAAGGTCTGAAGACTCTGGAAATGACAGGAATGAAAGAGTACAAATTCGCTATGGTTGTATCTGCATATGACTGTACAGGATGTGGCTCTTGTGTCAATGTCTGCCCAGGAAAGAAAGGTGCAAAAGCACTTGCTATGGCAAACATGGAAGCAAACGCTGGCGAGCAGAAATACTTCGACTATGCAGTAGAGCTGCCTGCAAAAGCTGATGTTATCGCAAAATTCAAAGAGAGCACAGTAAAAGGAAGCCAGTTCAAACAGCCACTGCTTGAGTTCTCAGGCGCTTGTGCTGGATGTGGTGAGACTCCTTACGCAAAACTGATTACACAGTTATTTGGTGACAGAATGTACATCGCTAACGCAACAGGATGTTCTTCTATCTGGGGTAACTCTTCACCATCTACACCATACACAGCAAACGCAAAAGGACAGGGTCCTGCATGGGCTAACTCTCTGTTCGAGGATGCTGCTGAGTTTGGTTATGGTATGTTACTGGCTCAGAATGCTATTCGTGGCGGACTGAAAGCAAAAGTTGAGGATGTTGTTGCAAACGGAACAAACGAAGACGTAAAAGCTGCTGGACAGGAGTGGTTAGACACTTATGGATGTGGCGTATCTAACGGTGCTGCTACAGACAAACTGGTTGCTGCTTTAGAGGCTTGCGGATGTGAGAAAGCTCAGGAAATCCTTGCTCAGAAAGACTTCCTTGCTAAGAAATCCCAGTGGATCTTCGGTGGTGACGGATGGGCATACGACATCGGTTTCGGTGGTGTTGACCACGTATTAGCTTCCGGTAAAGATATCAACATCATGGTATTTGATACAGAGGTATATTCTAACACAGGTGGACAGTCTTCTAAAGCTACACCAACAGGTGCAATCGCACAGTTCGCAGCTGGTGGTAAAGAGACAAAGAAGAAAGACCTGGCAAGCATCGCAATGAGCTATGGCTATGTATACGTAGCACAGATTTCCATGGGTGCTGACTTCAACCAGACTGTAAAAGCAATTGCAGAGGCTGAGGCTTATCCGGGACCATCTCTGATCATCGCTTATGCTCCATGTATCAACCATGGTATTAAGAAAGGTATGGCAAAAGCTCAGACAGAGGAAGAATTAGCAGTTAAGGTTGGATACTGGCACAACTTCAGATTCAATCCTGCAGCAGAAGGAAACAAGTTCTCACTTGATTCCAAGGCTCCAAGTATGGAAGAATATCAGGCATTCCTTGACGGTGAGGTTCGTTACAACTCTCTGAAACGTCAGAATCCTGAAAAAGCTGCAAGACTGTTTGCTAAGAATGAGGCTGAGGCTAAAGCCAGATTTGAATATCTGCAGAAGCTGATCGCTCTTCACAGCGCTGAATAATCTTTCCGCTTTTTGAACGATTGATAAACAATAATATAAAATAAATAGATAGAGCTATTTATAGTGTCCAAACGGTGTAATATTGGGGCCGCGGTACTTTTTGTATCGCGGTCTTTTTGTGTGAATTTGACAAGTGATGGATATTTGTCTATAATCAATGAGAACTTTATAACTCGGCTTAGTGTGAATGATAAAATATAGAGGAGCTATTATGAGAAGATTTGTGAGCAAGGATAGTAAGAAGGCTTTCTACTTATTATATACGCTTGTATTTGGGGTTATTTCTTTTTTTATTTATTATCAGTTCGCGGGGAATGGGAAATCTTTGGTGTGGAGTCATGATGGGATTCCGCAGCATTTGAATTCGCTGGCTTATTATGGACGGTATCTGAGAAAGACTCTTTATACAATTTTTGTGGAACATAAGTTATCACTGCCTATGTGGGATATGAATATTGGGTATGGTTCGGATATTCTTACAACATTGCATTATTATGTGATCGGGGATCCACTGACATTGTTGTCGGTGTTTGTGCCGGCGGATAAGACGGAGATTTTATATGAAGTGTTAATCTTTCTGAGAATTTATCTGGCAGGGATTTCGTTTAGTGTGTATTGCTTTTATCATAAGAACCCGAAGCAGGCGACATTTATGGGGACGTTGGTTTATATTTTTGCGGGATGGACGATTTATGCGGCTATGAAGCATCCGTATTTTTCCAACCCTATGATTTATCTGCCATTGGTTCTGATGGGAATTGATAAGATTTATAAGAAGGAGAAGCCATGGCTGTTTATCTGGGCGACGGCTGTTTCTGCTATGTCGAATTTCTACTTCTTTTATATGATCTGTATCTTTATGTTTATCTATGCTGCTTTTCGATATTTTGGTATTTTCAGCAGGAGAAGCGTGAAAGATGTCCTGGTGTGGCTGGTGAAGTTTATTGGCTATTATGCGGTGGCGTTGATGATCGCAGCGGTTATTTTTCTGCCGGTGATTATGACACTTTTCGGGACGGACAGATTTCAGGCAGAGAATTATGTGCCGCTTTTGTATGATAGGATTTATTATGAGAAATATCTGGGAAATCTGATTGGTGAAAATATGATCCAGTGGGGCGTTGCCGGATATTCTGCGGTTGCGATGGCTGGTGTGTTTGTACTTTTTTCAAAAAAAAAGAAATATCTGGATCTGAAGTGGGGATTTGCTTTGCTGAATCTGTTTCTGCTGGTTCCTTTTGCGGGGCATGTGCTGAATGGATTTTCTTATGTGTCGAACCGCTGGATCTGGGCGTATGGCATGATGATCGCGTATATTTTTGTAAAGGCTTACCCTGAGTTATTTACTTTGACTGTGAGGGAAAAGAAGAAGATTTTTATTATGGTCGTGGCGTATTGTGTGCTGGCATTATTTGCCAAGGCGGCGAGAACGCAGAGGAATATGGCTGGTGTGCTGGTTCTGGTGCTTGCTGTATTTACGATTACTTCTTTTGGAAATATTTTTCTTCTGGGAAAGTATATGTGTGGGTTGATCAGTGCGTTGCTTGTGGCCAGTATCATGTTGAATGTATCTTATCAGTATTCTTATGAGAAAGATTATCTGTCAGAGTTTGCGACTGCGCAGGAATCTGTAGATAAGCTGGAATCCAATACGGATAAAGCTGTTCTGGAAA
>JALFVM010000203.1 GCA_022787145.1 Lachnospiraceae bacterium
CAAGAGAGAAGATACCAGAAAGTAGCCTCTTTTAGAGGCATGTTGGTATAAGTGCTTGAGACGCCCGCCTTTTAGGCGCGCAAGTAATCGGCCCTTATAGGGCCAAAATCAAACCACCAGTTGAACTGGTGGTTCATGACTAGTGGAATCAAAATAGCTTAAATTGAATATATAGGGAGATTGACTATACTTCCTTATCAAAATTTGAATATGATTCAAACGATAGAAATTTACCGCTCATGTGGTCGTTAGACTGCTTGGTAATGAAAGTCCTTACTCAAATAGACTTATACTTGTATTTCCAAAGTCTGAAAATGATGTACGATTACAAGCTAAACTTGGTAGTAAGAACCCCACGGGCTTGCCCGTGGGAGTAGTCAGAGATTTTTATTTATTGAGATTCTTCTGTGCAGTCGAAAGCATCAGTTTGATACGATTGAGCTGATTTACCTCGCTTGCACCCGGATCATAGTCGATGGCTACGATGTTTGCCTCGGGATGTCTGCGGCGCACTTCTTTGATAACACCCTTTCCAACAACGTGGTTTGGCAGGCAGGCAAATGGCTGCGTGCAGACGATGTTCGGGACACCGCTGTCGATCAGCTCCAGCATCTCGCCGGTCAAAAACCATCCCTCACCCGTCTGGTTTCCGTTGGATACGATCGGGGTAGCCATTTCCGCCAGGTCTGCGATGTTGGCAGACGGGGTGAAATGCTTGCTCTTTCTGTATTCCGCGTCTGCAGCCTTACGGACAAAATTGATGAGCTTCACACCAAGATTTCCAATCTGTGCGGAAGAACGTTTGCTGCCAAGATGCTGTGCCTTGAAATTTTGATTGTAGAAGCAATAACTCATAAAGTCAATCAAATCAGGGACAACAGCTTCCGCACCCTCACTTTCCAGCAGTTCGGCCAGATAGTTGTTGGCAGCTGGAAGGAATTTTACAAGGATCTCACCGACAATACCGACTCTTGGCTTTTTCTCATCGGTAATTGGGATGTTGTCAAAATCTCGAATCATCGTGCGGCACATACGCTGGAAATCGCGATATTTGCAGTGTTTCTGACTGATAAAGCGAATGCAGCGTTTCTGCCATTTTTTATGTAAGGCATTCGTTGAGCCTGGGCCAATCTCATAAGGGCGCATACGGTAGGTACATTTCATCAGGATGTCGCCGAAGACGGCTCCATACACCAGTCGGGTGGCAAGGAGCGGAGTAATCTTAAAGCCAGGATTGCTCTCAAGACCGCTGAGGTTGATGGAGATTACAGGAATCTGTTCCATTCCGGCTTTTTTCAGTGCACGGCGGATAAATCCAATGTAGTTGGAGGCACGGCATCCTCCTCCTGTCTGTGACATAATGATGGCAACCTTATTCAGATCGTATTTGCCGGATTGCAGTGCCTGCATGATCTGACCAACCACCATCAGAGATGGGTAGCAGGCGTCGTTGTTGACGTATTTTAATCCTACATCGACGGCTTCTTTGTTGTCATTCGGAAGCACTTCCAGGTTGTAACCTGCGGCGGAAAATGCAGCCTGCAAAATTGTAAAATGAATCGGCGACATCTGCGGACACAAAATCGTGTAATTTTTGCGCATCTCCGGTGTAAAGCTGACTTTATGAATGGAAGAAGGATGAATGGTCCTTGTCTCTTTCTTTTCTTTCTTTACACGGATGGCAGCCAGCAGAGAGCGAACACGGATACGTGCGGCACCAAGGTTGTTGACCTCATCAATTTTCAGGCAGGTATAGATTTTTCCGCTTCCCTCAAGGATTTCATAGACCTCATCGGTAGTGACTGCATCCAGACCGCAGCCGAAGGAGTTGAGCTGAATCAGATCCAGATCATCTCTTGTCTTTACATAGTTGGCAGCTGCGTAAAGTCGGGTGTGATACATCCACTGGTCATTGACACGCAATGGGCGTTCCAGTGGCTGCAGGTGGGAAATAGAATCCTCTGTGAGAACTGCCATTCCATAACTGTTGATCAATTCCGGAATACCATGGTTGATCTCCGGGTCAATGTGGTAAGGGCGACCTGCTAAAACGATGCCGTGGCGTCCTGTTTCTTCGAGATATTTGATGGTTTCCTCGCCTTTGCGGCAGATATCCTCGCGTGCCTTTTGAAGTTCGAGCCATGCTTTATGGGCAGCTGCTTTTACTTCCGTCATAGGAATGGAAGGGAAGGATTCTGTCAGTCCCTGTGTCAGTACTTCTTCATCCGCGAAGGATAAAAATGGATTTTCAAATCGTACCTGTCCCTGTGTAATCTCGTCTACATTGTTTTTGATGTTTTCCGGATAGGAAGTCACGATCGGGCAGTTGTAGTGGTTGACAGAACCCTCAAATTCCTGACGTTCGTATGGAATGCAGGGATAGAAGATAAAGTCAACGCCATGACGGATCAGCCATGTCACATGTCCGTGTGCCAGTTTCGCCGGATAACATTCCGATTCACTTGGGATGGACTCGATGCCCAGTTCATAAATTTTTCTTGTAGAAGTAGGAGAAAGCACCACCTGATATTTCAGTTCTGTGAAGAAGGTATACCAGAATGGATAATTCTCAAACATATTCAGGACTCTCGGAATACCGACTTTACCACGGACAGCAAGATCCGGAGATAAAGGTTCATAGCCAAATACACGTTTATATTTATACTCAAAAAGATTCGGAATCTTGTCTTTGTTTTTCTCCTTGCCAATGCCGCGCTCACAGCGGTTTCCGCTGACAAACTGACGCCCGCCGCCGAATTTGTTGATGGTCAGACGGCAGCTGTTGGTACAGCCTTTACAGTTTACCATGGAGGTGGAATACTTCAGCTCATTGATCTTTTCTATGGAGAGCATCGTGGTTCCTTTTTCCGGCTGGTAACGCTCTCTGGCAACCAGTGCGGCACCGAATGCTCCCATGATTCCGGCAATATCAGGACGAATTGCCTTGCACTGTGCAATTCGCTCAAAGCTTCTTAAAACAGCGTCGTTGTAGAAGGTACCGCCCTGTACAACGATGTGTCGGCCGAGCTCTGAGGCATCGGATACTTTGATAACCTTATACAGTGCGTTTTTGATAACAGAGTATGCAAGACCGGCGGAGATATCAGCAACTTCTGCGCCCTCCTTCTGTGCCTGTTTTACTTTGGAGTTCATAAATACGGTGCATCGTGTACCGAGGTCAATCGGATTTTTTGCAAACAGAGCTGCTTTTGCGAAATCCTCAACGGTATAATTCAGAGATTTTGCAAATGTTTCGATAAAAGAACCGCAGCCGGAAGAACAGGCTTCGTTGAGCTGGACGCTGTCAACGACCTGATTTTTGATTTTGATGCATTTCATGTCCTGACCGCCGATGTCAAGGATACAGTCAACCTTCGGATCAAAGAATGCCGCTGCGTAATAGTGAGAAACGGTCTCGACTTCTCCCTCATCCAGCATCAGTGCAGATTTGATCAGAGCCTCTCCGTATCCGGTGGAGCAGGAGTGAACAATGTGTGCATCCTTTGGCAGTTTGCTATAAATATCCTGAATCGCACGGATGGAAGTCTTGAGCGGGCTTCCGTTGTTGTTGCTGTAAAAGGAGTACAGCAAAGAACCGTCTTCGCCGACAAGAGCCGCTTTTGTGGTGGTCGAGCCGGCATCGATACCAAGATAACAGTTGCCGGAATAGGTACTCAGCTCACTTGTTTTTACGTGATATTGGCTTTGTCTTTCGGTAAATTCTTCATAATCTTCCTGGGAAGAAAAAAGCGGTTCCATACGGGCAACCTCAAATTCCAGTTTTACTGTCTCTTTTAAGCGGCTGGCCAGATCCTGAATGGAAACGAGGTGATCTTCGTGTGCATTCAGAGCAGAGCCGATGGCGGCAAACAGATGGGAATTTTCCGGAATGATCGTATGTTCCTCATCTAATTTTAAGGTGCGGATAAATGCTTCTCTTAGCTGGTCCATAAAGTGGAGCGGACCTCCGAGAAATGCAACGTGACCGCGGATTGGCTTGCCGCAGGCAAGACCGCTGATGGTCTGGTTGACAACTGCCTGAAAAATAGAGGCGGAGAGGTCTTCTTTTGTGGCTCCTTCGTTGATGAGCGGCTGGATGTCAGTTTTTGCAAAAACACCACAACGTGCTGCGATCGGATACAATGCCTGATAGTTTCTGGCATATGCATTCAGACCGGAAGCATCTGTCTGCAAAAGAGATGCCATCTGGTCAATAAAAGAACCTGTACCGCCGGCACAGATACCATTCATACGCTGTTCCACATTTCCGCCTTCAAAATATATGATTTTGGCGTCTTCACCGCCAAGTTCAATGGCTACATCTGTCTTAGGAGCAAGCTCCTGAAGAGAGGTAGATACTGCAATGACTTCCTGAACAAAAGGGATTTCCATATGGTTGGCAAGTGCAAGTCCGCCGGAGCCTGTGATGACCGGAGATACGGTAATTTCACCCAGCTGCTGTTTGGCTTTGATGAGCAGGTCGGCCAGGGTTTCCTGGATGTTTGCAAAGTGCCGTTCGTAATCGGAGAAGAGCAGAGTATGATTCTCATCCAGTATTGCGATTTTTACTGTTGTGGAACCAATGTCTATTCCTAAAGTATATTTGTTCATAAAAAAATGCCTTTCTTTATATAGGTTCAGTATCTTTACAGATACTTTCTACTTATTAAAAGTAAATCAGTAATACCGTAACATTATACGACAAGATTTTTAAAATGACAACAGTCAATCAGTACAATTATTTCTTGAAATTATAGCAGTTGTTGTATATACTTCTAAGAGGCAGAATCCTGTTTTATCGAGCTTTTTCCGTGTTAAGACTGCACTGAGAAACAGCGGGATTCAGGGCCAGGAACAATAAAACAGGAGGGAATCATGTATCAATTAATTAAGACAGAGGGACGTGCAAAACGTGCACAGTTTGAGACAGTTCACGGTACCATACAGACACCGGTCTTTATGAATGTGGGAACAGTAGCTGCAATTAAAGGTGCCGTGTCGACGATGGATTTGCAGCAGATTAAAACGCAGGTGGAATTATCGAATACGTATCACCTTCACGTGCGCCCGGGCGATGAAAAGATTAAGCAGATGGGCGGACTTCATAAGTTTATGAACTGGGACAAACCGATTTTGACTGATTCCGGCGGATTTCAGGTTTTTTCTCTGGCGAAGCTTCGCAGGATTAAAGAGGAAGGCGTTTATTTTAACTCTCATATAGATGGAAGAAAAATTTTTATGGGACCGGAACAGAGTATGCAGATTCAGTCAAATCTGGCATCCACGATCGCTATGGCATTTGACGAGTGTCCGTCGAGTGTGGCAGACAGAAAATACGTGGAGGATTCTGTGGCAAGAACAACCAGATGGCTGGTTCGCTGCAAGGATGAGATGGCAAGGCTCAATTCCCTGGAAGATACAATTAACAAAAATCAGATGCTGTTTGGCATCAATCAGGGAGCAATTTTCCCGGATATTCGTATCGAACATGCCAAGGCGATTTCTGAACTCGATCTGGATGGCTACGCAATCGGTGGTCTGGCAGTTGGAGAGACACACCAGCAGATGTACCACATTCTGGATGAGGTTGTTCCATATCTTCCAAAGAACAAACCGACGTATCTGATGGGAGTCGGAACTCCGGCAAATATTCTGGAAGCAGTAGAGCGCGGTGTGGATTTCTTCGATTGTGTATATCCGAGCAGAAATGGGCGACACGGTCATGTGTATACCAATCATGGAAAATTAAATCTGTTTAATGCAAAATATGAGATGGATACCCGTCCGATACAGGAAGGATGTGGCTGTCCGACCTGTCAGCATTACAGCAGAGCATATATCCGCCATTTGCTTAAAGCAAAGGAAATGCTCGGAATGCGTCTTTGCGTGCTGCACAATCTGTATTTCTACAACAATATGATGGAAGAAATCAGGGATGCACTGGATGAGGGAAGATTTGCACAGTATAAAGCTGAGAGACTGGCAGGATTTGAGGCCGGTGAACAGTAAAGAATAAATGGTTCCTGTGAACAGTAATAATAAATTTTCTAAAAACACTTGAAGAAACAACAGGAATTGTGTATCATAAAGCATAGTGTATCATTTTTGGAATGGAGGAATAGTAATGAACGCTGAAAGTGGAATGATGCTTATCTGGCTGGTAGTGATGATCGGTCTTATGTATTTTCTGATGATTCGTCCTCAGAAAAAAGAACAGAACAGAATCAAAGCGATGCTGGCAGATATGGCTGTAGGTGACAGTATTGTTACAACAAGCGGTTTCTATGGTATCGTAATTGATATGACAGATGAAGACGTAATCGTTGAATTTGGCAACAACAAAAACTGCCGTATTCCTATGAGAAAAGCTGCAATCGCAGAAGTAGAGAAGGCAGATGCCGGAATTGCTGAATAATTCGTAAAAAATGAAAAAATAAAAAGGCTGTCTCCGCAAGGGAGATAGCCTTTTTTCATAATGAAATGCAGATACTGTTTACAGATTACAGAAAAAGAGAAAACAGTACAGTCAAAATACCGCAGATACCGATTGCAAGTCCGCTCATGGCACCTTCGGTCTCTCCAATCTCGATTGCTTTGGAAGTTCCTACGGCATGGCTGCAAGCTCCGATCGCCAGTCCTGCTGTTATGGAATCTTTCATACGGAAGATTCGAATAAGTGTGGGAGCAAGCATGCTGCCGAGGATTCCTGTGAAGATAACGGCAACGACTGTCACGGGAACGATTCCGCCATGTGCTCCGGAAATGCTGACGGCAATCGGTGTTGTCACGGATTTTGGAATGAGTGACATGGTCATGGATTCGTCCAGGCCCATTAATTTACACAGAAGAAAAACACTGACCATGGAAGTCAGAGATCCAGCCGCGCATCCAACCAGAATGGGAAGCCAGTTTTTTTTCAGAAGTTCCAGCTTTGTGTAAATGGAAACAGCCAGACAGGCGGTGGCCGGTCCGAGGAACATATTGATGATGGAGCCGCCTTCATTGTAGGATTCATAGGGAATCTTAAAAATCAGCAAAACGCCGATGCACAGTACGATGGAAATGATCAGCGGGTTGCAGATGACCAGTTTTGTCTTTTTTTGTATTTTCACTCCAATCCAGAAAGTAAGGATGCTCAGAGCAATGCCGAACATCGGAGAAGCACATAATTCCATTACTGTTCACCTCCTGATTTTATATTTTTTCGGTTCATGAGTTTCATAGTAATATGCACACTGTATGCAGTGACAAAAAAAGTCACGATTGTGGTAATGACGCAGATCAAAACCAGCTGCAATGCATTGCTTTTTAAAATATCCAGGTAATTGATCATGCTGACACCGGCCGGAATAAAGAAAAAGGCCATGTTGGACAGCAGAAAGTCAGATTTTTCCTGGATGTGTTTGATTTTCAGAATACCAGTGAGCAGACAGATGAACAGAAGAATCATGCCGATGACCGTTGCCGGAAAATCAAAGGGCAGAAAATATTCCAACACCTGTGCAAGCCAGCAGATACTGAAAATAATCCCGATTTGTTTGATAATTTTCATAATAATCGCATTTGCTTAGAAAAAACAAATGCATACCTCCTCGCTTTGTATTGCCTATATTTTTTCATAAGATTTTTTGTGCACGTTCTATCATTGCACTTTTGTTTGGGTTTGTCAATACAAAACATTACTGTGAACAGTAACATACAAAACATTTTTTTTGCACTTTATCCAGTTGAAATTTGGCAAGATATAGAGTATTATTAGTAGAATAGCCATGGCTATTCAATAGCCGGAAGAATTTAAAAAGATGCTGTACGAAAAGGCAGTATCGTGGAAAGGATGAACAACATGGAACATAAGTTAGCGCTGATTCCGGGAGACGGAATCGGACCGGAAATAGTAAGAGAAGCCAGAAAGGTTCTGGATCGAGTCTGTGAGAAATACGGACATACTTTTACATATACAGAGCTGCTTCTGGGAGGCGCATCTATTGACGCAAACGGTGTTCCTCTTACAGAAGAGACAGTTGCTCTTGCAAAAGAGTCAGAGGCAGTCCTGATGGGTTCCATCGGCGGAGATGCAGCAACTTCACCTTGGTATAAACTGGAGCCTTCCAAAAGACCGGAGGCAGGCCTTCTTGGAATTCGAAAAGCATTAAATCTGTTTGCGAATTTACGACCGGCCTATTTATACAAAGAATTAAAGGCAGCCTGCCCGTTGAGAGATGAGATTATCGGAGATGGATTCGATATGATGATTATGCGCGAGCTGACAGGCGGACTGTATTTTGGAGAGAGAAAAACAATCGAAGAAAACGGCGTGAAAAAAGCGATTGATACTTTAACGTATGACGAAAATGAGATTCGCCGTATTGCAAAACGCGGTTTTGACATCGCTATGAAGAGACGCAAAAAAGTGACCAGCGTAGATAAGGCAAACGTGTTGGATTCTTCCAGACTCTGGAGAAAAGTAGTCGAGGAAGTGGCGCAGGAGTATCCGGAAGTGACATTGGAGCATATGCTGGTAGACAACTGTGCAATGCAGCTGGTAAAAGATCCGAAACAGTTTGATGTCATTCTGACAGAGAACATGTTTGGTGATATTCTTTCCGATGAGGCAAGTATGGTGACTGGCTCTATCGGAATGCTGTCCTCTGCAAGCCTGAATGAGACAAAATTCGGCCTGTATGAACCAAGTCATGGTTCTGCACCGGATATCGCAGGACAGGATAAGGCAAACCCAATCGCAACGATTCTCTCAGCTGCCATGATGCTTCGCTATTCTCTTGACATGGATCAGGAGGCAGATGCAGTGGAAGCAGCAGTATCAGCCGTACTGGAGAAGGGATACCGTACCGGCGATATCATGTCTGAGGGATGCACGTTGGTTGGAACTGCTCAGATGGGAGATCTGATTGCAGCAGAAATTTAATCGGATTATCAATTACAAAATAAAGAAAAGGAAGAGATGTAAAATGAGAAGTGACGCAGTAAAAAAAGGCGTACAGCAGGCGCCCCACCGCTCCCTGTTTAACGCTCTTGGATTAACAAAAGAAGAGATGGACAAACCGCTTGTCGGTATCGTAAGCTCCTACAATGAAATTGTTCCGGGACATATGAACCTGGATAAAATCGTAGAGGCAGTAAAAATGGGTGTTGCCATGGCAGGAGGTGTACCTCGTGTATTCCCGGCAATCGCAGTTTGTGACGGAATCGCCATGGGACATATCGGAATGAAATATTCCCTCGTAACAAGAGATTTGATCGCAGATTCTACAGAGGCAATGGCAATGGCACATCAGTTTGATGCTCTTGTTATGGTGCCAAACTGTGACAAAAATGTACCGGGACTTTTGATGGCAGCAGCAAGAATCAATGTGCCGACTGTATTTGTCAGCGGCGGCCCGATGCTTGCCGGCCATGTAGGCGGACAGAAGAGAAGTCTTTCCAGCATGTTTGAGGCAGTCGGTGCTCACGCAGCAGGCAAGATTTCTGATGAAGGATTGGATGAGTTTGAGTGTAAGGTATGCCCGACCTGTGGTTCCTGCTCCGGTATGTATACAGCGAACAGCATGAACTGTCTGACAGAGGTACTTGGTATGGGACTTCGCGGCAACGGAACGATTCCTGCTGTTTATTCTGAGAGAATTCGTCTGGCAAAACAGGCTGGTATGAAAGTTATGGAACTTTTGGAGAAAAACATCCGTCCGAGAGATATCATGACAGAAGATGCCATCATTAATGCTCTGACTGTTGACATGGCACTGGGATGTTCTACTAACAGCATGCTTCATCTTCCGGCAATCGCACATGAAATCGGAATGGATTTCAAGATTCCGTTTGCAAATGAAATTAGTGCAAAGACACCAAATCTGTGCCATTTGGCACCGGCAGGTCCTACTTATATGGAAGACCTCAACGAGGCAGGCGGTGTGTATGCAGTGATGAATGAGTTAAATAAAAAAGGTCTGATCAAAACAGAGTGTATGACGGTAACCGGAAAGACAGTCGGAGAGAACATCAAAGACGCCGTAAATCTCAATCCGGAAGTCATCCGTCCAATTGATAACCCATACAGCGAGACTGGCGGTCTGGCAGTTCTTCAGGGTAATCTTGCTCCGGACGGAAGCGTTGTAAAACGTTCTGCTGTTGTAGAGGAGATGCTTGTACATGAAGGTCCGGCACGTGTCTTTGAATGTGAGGAGGATGCAAGCGAGGCAATTCTTTCCGGATCAATCAAAGCAGGAGATGTTGTCGTGATCCGCTATGAAGGACCAAAGGGAGGCCCTGGCATGCGTGAGATGCTCAACCCGACTTCTCAGATTGCAGGTATGGGGCTTGGCTCAAGTGTGGCTCTGATTACAGACGGACGATTCAGCGGAGCTTCCAGAGGAGCTTCGATCGGTCATGTTTCACCGGAAGCAGCAGTGGGCGGACCGATTGCGCTGATTGAAGAGGGAGATATCATCCAGATTGATATTCCAAATCATACATTGAACGTGAAAGTGAGCGACGAAGAAATGGCTCGCAGAAAGGCAAACTGGCAGCCGAGAGAACCAAAGGTTAAGACTGGCTATCTGGCACGTTACGCAGCACTGGTAACTTCCGGTGACCGTGGTGCTGTTCTTGAAATACCAAAGAATTAAGGAGGATTACCAATGAATTTGACAGGTTCAGAAATTGTAATTGAATGTTTGAAAGAGCAAGGTGTAGATACCGTATTCGGTTATCCGGGCGGAACGATTTTAAATATTTATGATGCACTGTATAAACATGGGGAGATTCGCCATATTCTGACTTCTCATGAGCAAGGCGCATCTCATGCGGCAGACGGATATGCAAGAGCAACAGGAAAAGTTGGTGTATGTATGGCGACTTCCGGGCCGGGAGCAACAAACCTGGTTACTGGCATTGCGACAGCATATATGGATTCTGTTCCGGTGGTGGCAATTACTGCAAACGTTGGAACTCCTTTGCTGGGAAGAGATTCCTTTCAGGAGGTAGATATTGCAGGTGTTGTTATGCCAATTACAAAGCATAGCTTTATCGTAAAAGATATCAAGACGCTGGCAGATACCATCCGCAGAGCTTTCTATATTGCCAAGAGCGGACGTCCTGGTCCTGTACTTGTTGATATCACAAAAGATGTAACAGCTGCAAAATGTGAGTACGAGCCAAAAACTCCGGAAGAAGTTGTAAGAGATACAGAAAAAATTTCAGAAGAATCCTTAAAAGAGGCAGCAGCACTCATTGCCAAGGCAAAGAAACCATATATTTTCGTAGGAGGCGGTGCAATTACT